>JAGXGU010000031.1 GCA_024636575.1 Altererythrobacter sp. | reverse complement strand
GGCTTGGCTTGAGCCTTAAAGCTGCGGATTTCGGGGTCTTTAAGCGACATTTGGGGGCATGGCCTTTCACTAGATCGCTCTATTCTGCGCTAAATGCCCCCAGTCATGCCCCCAAAATTGGTGGGTTTCCCAGACACAACCGCAAACATCCAGCGACATTGTAGACCCGCAAGTGGCAGATTTCCGTGGGTTTTGCAACCATTGGCGAACATTAAGAAACAGAAAAATGGTGCCCAGAAGAGGACTCGAACCTCCACGTCCTTGCGAACGCCAGCACCTGAAGCTGGTGCGTCTACCAATTCCGCCATCTGGGCACCGGAGCAGACCGGACATCGAAGCCGGGCTGCGGGTAGGTGCGGGCCGATAGCGAAGCGGCGGCAGTCATGTCAATCAGAATGCGCCCCTGGATGTCATTGATTGTCGGTTCCACCCGAAAACTGGTGCGCCAATGGTTGCGATGGCGGCGGCATTACGGCATGGCGCGCACAGGATTTTCCTCGATTGAAGGGGCGTAAAGACATGGCAGTCAGCAAGGCATTGCAGGACAAGTTGGTGGTACTCACCGGCGGAAGCGGATTCTTTGGCCGGCATGTCGCCCAGGCCCTGCTGGAGCAAGGCGCACGGCTGCGGATTGTCAGCCGCAATCCGGAAAAGGCATTTGCGCTGAAACCGCTCGCCAATTTGGGGCAATTGCAATTTGCGCGCTGCGATGTGACCAATCCGGCCAGTGTCGCGGCAGCGATGCAGGGCACCGATGCAGTGGTCAATCTGGTCGGCGCGTTCGATGGCGATTTGATGCAGCTGATCGCGGGCGGCGCGGAGAATGTGGCGAAGGCCGCAGTGGATGCAGGGGCCAGCGCAATGGTTCATGTCAGCGCGATCGGGGCGGACCTTGATTCAGAGGCCGAATATGCCCGGGCCAAGGCGCAATCCGAACTGGATGTGCTGGCCGCCTTTCCCATGGCAACCGTGCTGCGCCCATCATTGCTGTTCGGCGAAGACGATGGCTTTCTGACCATGTTCGCCGGGTTGATATCGACCCTGCCGGTTTTGCCGGTATTTGCCCCGCAGGCGAAATTGCAGATGCTGTTTGTCGATGATGCCGCCGATGCTGTGGTTGCCGCGCTGGCCAATCCGGCAAAGCATGGCGGCAAGACCTACGAGATTGCCGGGGACGAGGCGGTTTCCATGCTCGAACTGCATCAGCGGATTGCCGCCGCGCAGGGGCGCAAACGCATCTTCATCGAAATGCCCGATACGGTTTCCGGCATCTTCGCCGCCCTGCCCGGTACGCCGATGGGCCGCGATCAGTGGATCCTGCTGAAACAGGGCAATGTGCCGTCCGGCAAATATCCCGGGATTGGCAAATTGGGGGTCGCACAACGTCCGCTGGACCTGTTCCTGGATCGCTGGATGGTCAAATACCGCAAACATGGCCGGTTTACCCAGCGCGTGTCGCAGGTCGGCTGATACCGCTGGTTAAAGGGTTTCCGGGCCGATGTCCGGATCCTTCGCAGGGCTGATCTGGTCGAGCAATGTGGCGGGCTCGACGATCAGCCTTGTACCGTCGGCTCCGGTAATCCGCACTCGCACGCCGACTGCTAGGTCGGGGCCGCGTGCGCTCCATTCGCCGTCACCATAGCGCACGCGCCCGCTGCCGCCTTCCAGCGCCTGTGTAACCACTGCATTCTGCCCGATCATCCGGCCCTGACGATCATTCATCAGTGGATCCGCGCTTTCGATCGGCCGGTCGCGCAGCCAGCGCTTGGCGGAAAAGGCTGCTATCAGCGCCAGGAAGATGAAGTTGGTGATCTGAACGGCAACGCCCAGGTCGAGCACAAAAGTGAGCGCACCCGTGACCAGCGCGGCCAGCGCCAGCCAGATCAGATAGACCCCGGGCACGACCATTTCGAGCGCGGCCAGCGCAAGTCCGATCGAAAGCCAGACCCAATGGGGATCAAGGGAGCCAAGATCGTCCATGTTCAGCTATCCCGGCTGCGCGGCACCGCCGCGCGCGGCGGGCGGGTGGATGTGCCAGGCGCGGGCGGGGCCATTCGCGCTGTTACTTCGCCCGAAGCCGGTTTGAATGCTTCCCCCAGCAATTCGCCAATCCCGCCGAGCGATCCGATCAACTGGGTCGCTTCGATCGGGAACAGAATCGTCTTGGCATTGGGACTGTCTGCAAACTTGCCAACCGCCTTGGTATATTCCTGGGCGATGAAATAATTGATCGCCGCATTGCCGCTCTGCGCAATTGCCTCGGACACCATCCGGGTTGCCTTGGCTTCTGCCTCTGCCCCGCGCTCGCGCGCCTCGGCGTCGCGATAGGCTGCTTCGCGCTTTCCTTCGGCGGTAAGGATCGCGGCTTGTTTTTCGCCTTCGGAACGCAGAATGCGACTGGCCCGGTCGCCTTCCGCCTCGAGGATTTCGGCGCGCTTTACGCGTTCTGCCTTCATCTGCCGAGCCATCGCTTCGGAAATGTCGAGCGGCGGGCGGATATCCTTGATTTCCACGCGGGTGATCTTGATTCCCCAGGGGCCGGTCGCCTCGTCCACCACCACCAGCAGGCGGGCGTTGATCTCGTCCCGCTTGGACAGGGTTTCGTCCAGATCCATGCTGCCCATGACAGTGCGGAGATTGGTCGTGGTCAGCGCCATGATCGCGCCATACAGGTTGGCCACTTCATAGGCTGCCTTGCCCGCATCCAGCACCTGGAAAAACACCACGGCATCGACCCCGACCATCGCATTATCGGCGGTAATGATTTCCTGGCCCGGAATATCCAGCACCTGCTCCATCATGTTTACCTTGTGACCGACGCGATCGACGAATGGCACCAGGAAATGCAGTCCGGGCTGCGCGGCAAGCGTATATTTACCCAGCCGTTCGATCGTATAGACGAAGCCCTGTTTCACCACCCGAACCATCGTGAACAGGATCAGCACCAATACGAGAAGTGCAAAACCAAGAACGAAGCCCATGAAATTCTCCCGTTGATACCCTAGCCTGTCATGGTAACGCCCGGACGCACAACGGCAAGCAAAACCGGACGGTAACGGCCTGCGCTCCGGCGAGATCGGAGCGGCAGGGATTTACTGCGGAACGCGCCCGCTCTCGTAAACGGAATCGCCGTATATCGCATCGCGGATATCGTGGTGCAGGGTCATGTCGAACGGCACCTTCTGTACCGCAAAAACCACCGCCATGTCATTGACGGGATCGACCCAGGACAACATTGATGGCCAGCCGTCCCAGAAGAATTCGCCCACCGTGCCGGCGTTCTCCTCCGCGCTTGCAGGCGGAGCGATCCGGACGGCGAAATCGAGGCCGAAACCAACCTGTCCCTTGGTCGGCAGCCAGCTGCGCTCGGTTATCCGCGGGTCGAGATGGTCGGTCGCCATCAGCCGGACGGTCGAAGGCTTGAGGATCTGGGTGTTCCCCAAGGTACCCTCCCCCAGTAACATCCGGGCGAAGCGTAGGTAATCATCGACGGTGGAGACGATCCCCGAACCGCCCATCCGCATCGGCTTGCCACGGAAATTGGGTGTTAGCCAGAGCTCCCGGTCCATCGGGGTCAGTGGCGCGCCGTCAGCGGCCTCATAGATCATTGCGAGGCGCGGCAGTTCGCGCAGTGGCGGTGTCCAGGAGGAGTCCTTCATCCCCAGCGGTTCGAATATCGCCTGCCGGATATAGGCGTCGAACGGCAGGCCGGAAAAATGGGCCACCAGCAGTGCCTGCACGTCCACGGCTGCGCTGTATTCCCACCGCGCGCCGGGATCATACAGCAGTGGCACCTGCGGCATCAATTGACCGAATTCCTCCAGCGTGTTGTCGGCAGAAAGCGGGTCAAGCTGCCGCCAGACTGTGTCCGCAGGTGTCTGACCGTCGCCGTAGGTAAAGCCTGCCGTGTGGCGCATCACGTCGCGAATGGTCACGGGGCGCGCCGGATCGCGCAGGATGATCTTGCCATCCGCATCCGTTCCGCCCGCCACTTTCAGGACGGCGAACTGCGGCAGGTGGTCGGCCAGCGGATCGTCCAGGCCGAATTTGCCCTGTTCCCACAGCGTCATCAGCGCAACACCCGTGACCGGTTTGGTCAGGGAGAAAATCTGGACCAGTGTGCCCCGGGTGAACTGCGCGCCCGCTTCCCGGTCCGCCATTCCGGCGGCTGAGAAATGGGCTTCGCGTCCGTCCTTCCAGACGATAACGGAGGCACCGGCGACGCGGCCATGCTCGACCATGGCGTTGAGCGTCCGGTCAATCCGTTCCGGGTCCAGCGTCAGATCCCCGGCGGAGTAGCGGGAGGCGGGATGCGCATCACACGGTGCGCCGTGCCTTGCGGCGACATACAGCCGCTGGTCAGAAGCGCCGCAGCCGCCATGCCAAGTGAAAGTATCCGCATTTTCCCCTCCCCACCCTGGTCAATCTACAGTTTTGAATACAGGGCTATCTTGTCGGCATAGGCCTTTTCTGCGGCTTCTTTCGCATAAGCGGGGCTGTCCAGCACGGTCCAGCCGTGATCCCCGGCATAGACTTCAATCTGCGCAGGCGTTCCGGACGCTTCGGCGGCGGCCTTCAGCTTGTCCTTTTCATCCGGGGCCTTGGCATCGTCGTTCTGGGCGATGGCAATCAAATGGCGGGCCTGCGATGTACCCAGCAAATTGATCGGGCTGGTCGGGCTGTCGCCAACCAATCCTCCGCCGTGGAACGATGCCGCAGCGCCAACCCGGGTGGGAACCGCCGCTGCGGTCCACACCGTGAAAGGCCCGCCCATGCAATATCCTTCGGTGCCAATCCCTCGGGCAGTGTCGACGCTGCGCTGCGCATCCAGCCAGCCGATCAGCGCCCTGGCATCGCTCATGATCGGTTCGGCCGTAAGCCTGGCGCGCCACGGGCCGACTTTGTCCCAGCCGCCTGTGCGGAATTCGCCGAAATCGGCGAATTGCGGTGCCTTGGTGTCGCGGTAATAAGGGTTCACCACCAGCACGGCGTAACCTTCCGCAGCAGTCCGGCGGGCCATCATCTTGAACGCATCGCGCAAGCTGGCGATATCCGGCCAACAGATCACGGCGGGGTGTTTGCCGCTGGCAGGATGGACGAAGAAAGCATCGATCATCCCGTCCGGTGTTTCTATGGTGACATTGCTTTCCCTCAGGCCGCCTTCGCTCGCGGTGGCCCGGTCTACGCCCGCACATGCGGCCAGCGTCGCAGCCGCACCCATGGCACCCATCGCTCCGAACTGTCGTCGGCTGAGCCCCTCCATCGCCTTTTCCCGCCAATTGGCGTTGGTGGTTCCAAATTCGGCAGTGGTTTGCTTATCGCACATGGGGAGGC
The DNA here is from genome assembly GCA_024636575.1 of Altererythrobacter sp. GTDB lineage: Bacteria > Pseudomonadota > Alphaproteobacteria > Sphingomonadales > Sphingomonadaceae > Allopontixanthobacter. The sequence goes on along the minus strand of JAGXGU010000031.1, from coordinate 335 downwards.
TCCTGTTCGGTCGATCGTATAAATCGAGAGCAATTTAACAGCCGATCCGGCTGCGTCCATAGCGGCTTAAGTCCACCTGCCTGCTTTGAAACAGTGCAGCCACCCCGCTCAGGCAACCAGTTCAGGCCCGCCGCTGCGTCAGGTCATACACCGGGCCGAACCGCACCAGCGCCGCGCCAATGAAGGGCAGCGCCACGATCCACAGGCGCACCCCGGTAACGCCCAGCGGGCTGGCGATGCTGAGCACTGCGGTGGAGGCGAGGCCGATGCAGGCGAGCGCCAATCCGGTACCCAGGCGCCAATGCGGCACATCACCCTTGGCCGACGCCACCGGG
>JAGXGU010000030.1 GCA_024636575.1 Altererythrobacter sp. | reverse complement strand
TTCGCGGTCCATCGAATAGATCGGCATTTCGTAATCATTGATGTCCAGCATTTCGATATCCGCACCGGGCAGGATTTCCGTTTTCAGGACATCCGCAGCATGCTGGGCCAGCTTGCGGTTGATCGACTGGCTGGAATTGCTGGTGGAAAAGGCGAGTATTTTCATGGGAAATTCTCCTGGATGATGTTTCATCACCCCATATGGCATGTTGCATGAATTGAGTGTAGAGGCCAATTCGCGCATTTAATGCGCAATTTTGCAGCATTAAGCCGGACCCACGCAGACCCATGCAGCATTGGAACGAAATACGCACCGCCGCCACCGTTGCCCGGTTGGGCACGGTCAGCGCGGCTGCCGATGCGATCAATGTCCACCGCGCCACCATCACCCGGCATATTGATACGCTGGAAGGGGTGCTCGGCGCCAAACTGTTTCAGCGCAGCCGGCGCGGTTTCCTGCCCACCGATCTCGGCCGCCGCCTGCTGCGCATTGCCGAGGCGAGCGAGGAACAATTCGACCAATTGTTCCTGCACGCCAAACGTCAGGCAGAGGTGATCGAGGGCGATCTGGCAATCACCTCGATCGGGCAGATGGCCGAACATCTGTTTCCGGTGATTGCCGAATTCGGCCGGCGCTATCCACGGGTAAAGACCCGTTTCCTGGCCAGTCAGGATCTGGCCAAGCTGGAATATGGGGAGGCGCATGTCGCGCTGCGGGTGGGAACAAAGCCGCAGAACCCGGACAATGTCGTGCGCGCCGCCGGAACCATGCGGATCGGGCTTTACGCGCACCGCAGCTATGCCGCGCAATACGGCCTGCCCGGCAGCGAGGCGGAATTGGCAGGCCACCGATTTATCGGCAGCGATGCGGCAAATCCCCGCGCGCCGTTCATGAAATGGATGGCGGAGAACATTCCGCCGCAGGATATCGTGCTGGCCAGTAGCGACATCCCCAGCCACACCCCGGCCGTGCTGGCTGGCGTGGGCATCGGGTTCCTGCCGCACTATCTCGCCGCCGATCATCCCGAACTGGTGGAAGTGCTGCCGCCGCGCGCGGAATGGGATGTGCAGCTATGGCTGGTCACCCATGTCGATCTGACCCGCACGCCCAAGGTGCGCGCCTTTATCGACCTCATGACCGGTCCCGCCGCTGGCTGGCGGTTTACCTGATCACTTCGCGGTTGCCGGGGCCGCCAGCGGGAAATAGGGAATGGCAACTTCGAACGGGGCGCCATCGGCGCGGGTGAAGGTGAAATATCCTTCCATCGACCCCTGCGGCGTGGTCAGCGGACAGCCGGAAACATAATCATGCGTCTGGCCGGGCGCCAGGATGGGGGTTTCGCCCACGACTCCTTCGCCGTCCACAAGATTGACCAATCCGCGCGCATCGGTGATTCGCCAATGGCGCAGCTTCAACTGGACTTGCTGATCGGAACCATTTTCCAACCGAATATGATAGACCCAGAACCATTTCCCCGATTCCGGTTGCGATTGTTCGGGTAAAAAACTGACCGCCACCCGGACGGTGATACCCTGCGTGATCGCGGCGTGCTGGAATAGCTCTTTCATGTCCCGCAGAAGATAACCGGAAATATGCGTGCTGTCCAAGGCCCGGCGCGCAATCTGGCAGAAAGCTCACCGGATTTTGTGGTCGGCTCGCGGCATATCAGGCCGCCACCCGCAGCAGGTTCCGCCCATCGCGCTTGGCCTTGTACAGCGCCTTGTCCGCGGCCAGCATCAGCACCCGGTCATCCTGTCCGTGTGAATGGCTGGCAATCCCGATACTGACCGTGACCTGTTTCAGCTGCGTTCCCGGCCAATGTGCTGCAGCGATGGTTTCCCGCAGCCGTTCGACCAGCGGGACAGCGGCCTGGGCAGATGTGCCGGGCAGGATAACCACGAACTCCTCGCCGCCGATGCGCCCCACCATATCCACCTTGCGCAATGTGCCGGCAAAGATTTTTCCCATCTGGACCAGAACTTCGTCCCCTGCCGCGTGGCCCAGCGTATCATTGATACTCTTGAAATAATCGACATCGAGCACCGCAATCGTCAGCGGCGCGCCAAATGCTTCCGCCCGTGCAATTTCAATCCGCAGATCACCAAGGATTTTCCGCCGATTGGCGAGCCCGGTCAATTGGTCGGTTTCCGCCAGGATCGCGGCATTGCGGGCCTCCGTTTCAGCCTTGTTGCGGGCTTTTTCCAACTCGCTGAGGGATTCGACCTTTTCAGTGATATCCATCAGCATCCCGAAAATCGCGATTGGCCCGTCGCTTGTCGGCCCGCGTTCCAGCGCGCCGCTGCTGCAGATATGGCGGATTTCCCCGTCGGGACGCATCAGCCGCGCTTCGAACGAAAATGGCTCGCCGGTTGTCATGGTATGGTGCAGGCTTGCCAGAACAATTTTCCGGTCGTCCGGGTGATAGGTCTTGATCGCTTCATGCAGACTTGCCTGGCTGCCCGGACCGCGGCCATGAATGCGGCATACTTCGTCCGACAAAGTCAGCTGGTTGGAATGTAGTTCCAGCCGCCAATGGCCGACATGGGCAGCCCGCTCCGCCATTTCCAGCATGCGGTTGCTTTGTTCAAGTTCGCTAAGGTTTCTGGACCGCTGCGCCAGAAGTGCCGCCAGCGGGAACGATGATATCAATGTGATGCCGAGGAAAAACTGGAAGAACAGGACATTGGTTTCCTGCTCCACATCTAGGACGGGAATCGGGCCATGTCCGCTTGCCGTTGCCAGTGATCCAATCACCGCAATCACAAACACACTACCTGCGGCGCCCGTTGGACCAAAAAGATAAGTAACCATGATAACCGCAGCCAGCGGCAGGAACAGCAGTGGATAGGTATCCTGGGCAAATACCAATATAGTGGTGGATGCCACCATGCACACGGCCAGAACACCATATGCAACGTCCCTTGCGGTAATTGGATCACGTTTGCTGGAAAGATGAAAGGCCATGGTAACAATGATCGGGGTTACGATCAGCATGCCCAGGATCACCGTGGTGGCCCAGGAAATGAATACGGCGGCGGACCATCCGCCGACAAAATAGGTCGCGATGGTAGCGCTGACCAGCCCGGCGATGACTGCTGCGACCGCAAACTGGATAATCCGGTAGGGTTCGGCAAATACCCCGAAACGCCGCGCTTCCGGGCTCAGCAAGCGGATCACCAGCAGGCTTTCGGCCAGATTGGCCAGGGTCAAGCCGCAGGCGAGCAGGAAATCGGAACTGGAGTTGTAATTGGCCGTCACGCCGGCGATCCCGCACGCCAGGATGATCCCGGGCCAGCGGTTCCGCCGGGTCAGCAGCAGGATACCCAGCAAAACCCCGCTGGGCGCCCATATCGTGGCAATCCCGTAACTGCCCATTGCTGCAACCAGCGAAAGGTGCGCGAGCAGATAATATATCGCCCCCGTGACCACTGGCCGGACCATAGCCGACAGAAAAATCTTCACCCGTTCCATTGCCGGGCACACTAGCGGATTCAGGGTTTATGCTTTGATAATAAAGATAAGTTTATCAAGCATCTGTTGGCTGCAAATTAACCATGCTGACCCGCAGCCAATACCAAAATGCGTGTAAAACGCCAAAATTGGCTAAAATATTTTCACCATCCCATTAGGCAAAACCGTGAATCGTTACATCGCAATTGCATTGCCGTATCTGTCACGCGCGAGCCGGGTTCGCGGTTACAATCCCGCTGCAGCCAGCGCCTGATCCATATCCTCGATCAAATCATCCACGTCTTCCAGGCCGACATTGATCCGCAGCATCCCTTCGGACACGCCCATTTCATCGCGCGCCTGTTCGCCCATGGCGGCATGGGTGCTGCTGGCGGGGTGGCACATCAGGCTGCGTGTATCACCGATATTATTGGAAATATCGATCAGTCTCAGCGCATCCAGGATGGCGTGGGCCTGGCTCCTGCCCCCATCAACCACAAAGCTGAAGATCGGGCCGCAGGCATCCATCTGGCGCATCGCCAGTTCGTGGCGCGGATGGCTGGCCAGGCCGGGGTGGAGCATGGTCGGCACGCGGGTTTCCATGAAATGCCCCAGCTTCAGCGCATTCTCGCTCTGCCTGTGGGCGCGCAGGGACAGGGTTTCCAGGCCCTTGAGCACTACCCATGCGTTGAACGGGGCCAGATTGGGTCCGGTGTTGCGCTGGAACGGCAGCAATTTCTCGTCGATGAATTCCTGCGTTCCGCACACCGCACCGGCCAGAACCCGGCCCTGCCCGTCCATCAGTTTGGTGGCGGAATAGGCAACCACATCGGCGCCGAATTCCATCGGCCGTTGCAGCACCGGGCTGCAAAACGCGTTATCCACCACGCTGATAATACCGTGCGCCTTCGCAATCGCGCACACCCGGGCGATATCGACGATATCCAGCGTCGGGTTGGCCGGACTTTCGAAGAAGAAGACCCTGGTATTGGGCCGGATGGCGGCTTCCCATGCGGCATCGTCCGCACTGTCGATCACGGTGGTTTCGATCCCGAAACGCGGCAGCAAATGATCCACCAGCCAGCGGCACGATCCGAACGCCGCGCGCGCGGCAACGCAGTGGTCACCGGCGGATAATTGGCATAATAGCGCCGCAGTCATCGCCGCCATGCCGCTCGCCTGGGTGCGGCACGCCTCTGCGCCTTCCATCAGCGCAATGCGTTCTTCCAGCATCGCCACGGTCGGGTTCTGCAGCCGGGAATAGGTCATCCCCGGATCTTCGCCCGCAAAGCGCGCGGCCACGGTGGCGGCATCGTCGTAAGTATAGCCGGAGGTAAGGAACAGTGCCTCGCTCGTCTCGCCATGTTCGCTGCGCCAGGTGCCGCCGCGCACTGCCTGCGTTGCGGGGCGCCATGTGCTGGTGACCGTGCGGTCCATTCCGGTTGTCTTTTTCATACTGCGCGGTGCTTAGTGCGGCGGGAATGCGCGGGCAAGACTTGTGGCATAATGATCACCTGCCGCATTGATCCGGTGCGATTTCTTCCCCTTGCTGCGAACGCACTTGTCGCTGCGCATTACCCTGCCTAGAGGCAAAGGTGATGACCGCGCCCTTTCCCGAAAGACACCCGCAGGATCCCATTGCGCTGACGGCGATGCTGGCGCTCATTTTCGCGGCGCTGGGCATGATCCGCCTGTCGGTCCCCTCGGCCCCCTATTTCGACGAAGTGCATTACCTGCCCGCAGCGCGCGCGTTGCTCGACCGGTCCGAATGGCTGAACCGGGAACACCCGATGCTGGGCAAGGAAATCATTGCCGCAGGGATCGCCATGTTCGGGGACCGGCCGTTTGGCTGGCGGATTTTCCCTCTCCTGGCCGGGGCGGGCGCATTATTCGCATTCTGCCGGGCACTGTGGTTTGCCAGCCAGTCACGCTTTGCCGTGCTGGCATTCGGAGTGCTGCTGGCTTCCGGGTTCAGCCTGTTCGTTCACGCGCGGATCGCGATGCTGGACATTTTCATGGTGTGTTTTTTCGCCATCGCCCTGTGGCAACTGGCCGCCGCGATGCGCGAACCGGAGACCGGACGGCGCAGGCTGGCGGTCGCGGGCATCGCGCTGGGCCTGTCGATGGCGTCGAAATGGAACGCGGCAGTGCTGGTGATCATCCCCGGGGCCGGATTCCTGGTGCTGCGAGTCTTTGCCGGGCGCAGGCGCTTGCTGATGAGCCGGCGCGGGATGCCGCTGCCGGGCATGACGCTGGTGGAGGCCGGGGTATGGCTCGGCGTGCTGCCGCTGCTGACCTATTGGCTGACCTTCCTGCCCGCCTATTTCTTCACCCAGGGCGCGCTGGAGCCGGGCGGTTTCATTGCCCTGCACCGCGACATCATGGCGCTGCAATCCAGCGTGATCCAGCCGCATCCCTATCAGAGTAACTGGCCCGACTGGCTGCTGAACATCCGCGCGATCTGGTATCTTTACGAGCCCGTCGACGGGGCGCAGCGCGGGGTGCTGTTGATCGGCAATCCGCTCACCATGCTGATCGGCCTGCCTGCGATGGCATGGTGCCTGTGGGCCGGGATCGCCCGGAAACGATGGGATGCGCTGGCGGTGTTCGTGTTCTTTGCCGCCAGCATCATTTTCTGGATGGCGGTGAACAAGCCGATCCAGTTCTATTACCACTATTTCCTGCCGAGCTGCTTCCTGCTGGCGGGCCTCGCTCTGGCGCTGGATGCATTGTGGAGGCGCGGCAATCGCACGATAGCGGGCGGCATTCTGGCAGGCAGCGTTGCGGTATTCGGCTGGTTTTACCCGATCCTCAGCTCTGCCCCGCTGGCGGGCCCGCAAAGTTTCGCCCACTGGATGTGGCTGGACAGCTGGCGTTAACCAAACCGGCCCCAGACAAATCTGCTCGACAGCGCATAATTCCACACCGATCCCAGCGCGATCCCGGCGATTACCGCCAGCGCCCAATTGACCCCGTTTGCCTGCAAATAGGTGGCCGCCGCCACATTCGCGAACGCCCCCACCGCGCAGGTCGCACAGAACCCCAGCCAGCCCTGAACGATCGCGGAAAACCCGCGCAATTGCCGGTCGCGATAGGTCAGGAAATTGTTGAGCCAGAAGTTGAAACTCATCGCCGCCAGGGTTGCGATACTCTGCGCGAAAGCAAAGCCGCTGCCGAGCAACTGGAACAGCAGCGCAACCACTGCGAAATGGACCACCACACCCGCCCCGCCGACGGTGCCGAACAGGGCAAAGCGGACCGGGATGAACTGGCCGAAACTGCGTTCATACAGCCCGACCAGAAATTCGAATGCCACCGCGCGGTCCAGCTTGCTCGCGCCCGCGCGGCGCGGGGCCAGTTGCAGCGGGAATTCCCGCACCACCAGCGGCGGGCGGGAAGTGGCCAGAATATCCAGCAGCACCTTGAACCCGATGCCCGACAGGCGCGGCGCCAGCGCCCGCACGCGGGCGGTACCGGTCAGGAAAAATCCGCTCATCGGGTCGCTCAGTTCAACCCCGGTCAACCTGCGCGCCAACCGGTTGGCGAGGTCCGACCCCGTCTCGCGCCGATCGCTGGAAAGGCCCCGCGCACTGCCCCCGG
>JAGXGU010000029.1 GCA_024636575.1 Altererythrobacter sp. | reverse complement strand
GGATAGGCACTCAATTGCGGATTCGCAAGCGGGCCGCGGCCCAAATCAATCGTAATTGATGTCGATGTTAAAAGTGCCGGTGTACAGCCCGCCCAGCTGGTTCGCGCCGATATTGAGCCGGCCGCCCAACCGAAAGGTGAAGAATCCGGTCGTGGAATTGATCCGGAAACGGCTGAAGCCCGACGTCTGCTGGATCGAGGTAAGTTCCGGGCTGCCGTCCAGCACCAGATTGGTGATGGTCATGTCAGCGCCCGGTCCGGTCAGCGTAATCCGGTCGGCAGAGGGTTTCTTGATCCGGACGATGCGCCCGTTCTGCCCCTTGCCGATAAAGCTGGCTGGCTGGCATTCGCCGGAATGGACCAGCCCGGCGGATGCGGTGCAAGTCGGGCTGGCGGTTGCAGTCATCGCGACCGTTCCGGCGACTGTACCGGCGATACCGCCAAAATCGAGGTCTTCGGATTTGACCAGGGTCAGTTCGCCCAGCAGCGTTGCCCGCGCGTCAACGGTCTGCGTTGCTTGCGCCATCGCCGGGCCTGCCGGAGACCCTGCAGCCACTAATGCACCGCACGTAGCCAGCAAGCTGGCAGGGCCCCGCATTCTGGGGCCGGGATAAGGCGGTTTCGAATTCATTGCAGCTCTATTACGCAGACAAGCGTAAACTTACCGGCAGGCTTCATGGTTAATGGCGCGTCAAGCATTTGCATTAGCTAAAACCGCTTTACGGCACGCGGCCCCGCGCCCTAGGTGGGCGGAATGACTGTTCAGCCTGCATCATCCAGCGACACCCGTTCAACTGACGCACCGCCTGCGCCCTTGCCCGCAATCGCCATTCGCGATCTGGTGAAACGCTACGCCGGGGAAAAGGGATCGGACGGCAAGCTGGCGCTGAAGGGCGTCAGCTTCGATGTGCCCGAAGGGGGCATTTTCGGTCTGCTCGGCCCCAATGGCGCGGGCAAATCGACCTTGATCAATATCCTGGCCGGGCTGGTAACCAAGACCAGCGGCAATGCGGAGATATGGGGATTCGATATCGACACCCAGACCCGCAATGCGAAACGATCGATCGGCATCGTGCCACAGGAAATCGTCTTCGATCCGTTTTTCACGCCTTATGAGGTGCTGGAAAACCAGGCCGGTTTCTATGGCATATCAAAAACCTTGCGCCGGTCCGAAGCGCTGCTGAAGGCGGTCCATCTGGCGGACAAGCGCGATGCCTATGCGCGGACATTGTCGGGCGGGATGAAACGCCGCCTGCTGATTGCCAAGGCCATGGTCCATTCGCCGCCGATCCTGATCCTGGACGAGCCGACCGCAGGCGTCGATGTCGAATTGCGCAAATTGCTGTGGGAACTGGTGACCAGCCTCAATGATGACGGGGTGACCGTGGTATTGACCACCCATTATCTGGAGGAAGCCGAGGAATTGTGTGACCGCATCGCGATCATCAATCACGGCGAGCTGATCGCCAACAAGCCGACCCGCGAAATGGTCGACATGGCGCGCGAGAAAATCGTCGCGGTAACCGTCGGCAGCGATCTGGCCGCCGCGCCGGTGCATGATGCCTTCGTGAAAAGCGAACTGGCCGGGCCGCGCGGGGTGGAGGTGACCTATAACAAGGACCGCCTGACCGCCGGACAAGTGCTGGCGATACTGCAGGAACAGGGGCTGGTGGTAGAAGATGTCACCACGCGGGAGGCGGATCTGGAAGATGTTTTCGTGTCGCTGACCAGCGCGAAGTGAGCACGCTCTACGATACGATCGGGGTCGATTATTCGAACCTGCGAAAACCTGATCCGCGCATAGCCGGATTGATTGAGCGCGCTTTGGGGGATGCGTCCAAAGTGTTGAACGTGGGCGCGGGGGCCGGGTCTTACGAGCCGGTCGATCGTGAAATTACCGCAATCGAACCCTCAATCGAAATGATCCGGCAGCGTCCGAACCATGCTGCTCCGGTGGTTCAAGGAACTGCCGAGGCGCTGCCATTTGCTGATGATATTTTTGACGCAGCAATGGCCGTACTTACTGTTCACCACTGGAGCGATCAGGCGAGGGGCCTTGCTGAAATGCGGCGGGTCTCCCGCAAGCGGATCGTCATTCTGACCTACGATCCCGCATTCCGAGATGCATGGCAGATGGACTATTGGCCTCAATTGGTGTCGCTCGACGTGGCGCAGATGCCGCCGATGGAATTCTACGCTCGCTCGCTCGGGAAGACCGCGATCACGCCCGTTCCTGTTCCCCACGATTGCAGCGACGGTTTCCTCTATGCCTATTGGCGCAGGCCCAGCGCCTATCTCGACGCACGTATCAGAAACGGCAGTTCTTCGTTCTGGCGTATCGAAGGCATCGAGGAGGGGCTGCAGCGGCTCGAAAGTGATCTGAGGAACGGCAAATGGGACGAGCGATATGGCGCGCTGCATGACAAGGAAACTTGTGACATGGGCTACCGTTTAGTCACAGCGGAAATCACATGATTGCGCAGAATCTTGCGCGCCAGCATTCGGGCAGGCATGAGGCGGCATGACCAAGCAAACCCACGATGTCCTGATTATCGGGTCCGGCGCGGCGGGCCTGACGGCGGCTCTTGCCCTGGCCGAACACAAGAAAGTGCTGGTCCTGGCCAAGGGATCACTCGACGGCGGTAGCACGGCATGGGCGCAGGGCGGCATCGCGGCGGTGCTGGATGCGGGCGATACGTTCGAGAACCACATCCACGATACGATGCGCGCGGGCGCAGGCCTCAACCGGCTGGAGACGGTCGAATTTGTGATCGAGCGCGCGCCGCATTCAATCTCGCGGCTGGTGGAACTGGGTGTGCCCTTCAACGAGGAAGGCGCCGACCTGCATTTGACGCGCGAAGGCGGCCATTCTCACCGGCGGATCGTGCATGTGAACGATGCGACCGGCTGGGCGGTGCAGGAAGCCTTGCTGAAAGCCGCCAATGCCAATCCCAACATCACCATGCTGCCGGGGCGCAGCTGTGTCGATCTGATCACCGGCAAGCATGAGGAAAGATACTCCGGTTCGGGCCGCGTGTGGGGCGCCTATGCGCTGAATGATGCGACCGGCAAGGTCGAGGCGCACACCGCCCATGCCACGATCATGGCGGCGGGCGGCGCGGGCCGGGTCTATCAATTCTCGACCTCCCCGCGAGGCGCGACGGGGGACGGGATCGCGATGGCATGGCGCGCGGGCGCGCGGGTCTCCAACATGGAAATGATGCAGTTCCACCCGACCTGCCTGTATAATCTGGAGGTCAAGAATTTCCTGATTACCGAGGCGGTGCGCGGCGAGGGCGGGCATCTGCTCCACCCTGAAACCGGCCACCGTTTCATGGCGGATTACGATCCGGAACGCATGGAACTGGCCCCGCGCGATGTGGTTGCCCGTGCAATCGATGACCAGATCAAGCGTTACGGCCTCGATTATGTCCATCTCGACATCAGCCATCAGCCGCCTGAATTCGTGAAGGAACATTTCCCCACCATCCATGAAAAGCTGATGGGGCTGGGGATCGACATGACCAAGGGCCCGATCCCGGTGGTGCCTGCGCAGCATTACACCTGTGGCGGGATTCTGATCGATCTGGCGGGGCGGACCGATCTGCCGGGGCTGTATGCTGCGGGCGAATGCACCGAAAGCGGCCTGCACGGCGCGAACCGGTTGGCGTCCAATTCCCTGCTGGAATGTTTCGTGTTCGGCGAAGCGGCAGCGGCGGATATTCTGACGCGGTGGGACGAATTCGATGCGCCGCCCGCGATAAATCCGTGGGATGAAAGCCGCGTCACGGATTCGGACGAAGAAGTGATCATCAAGCAGAACTGGACTGAAATCCGCCGGTTCATGTGGAACTATGTCGGGATCGTGCGCACCACCAAACGGCTGGAGCGCGCACAGCACCGGATCAGATTGCTGAACGACGAAGTCGCCGATTATTACGGCCATTTCCGGGTTACGACCGACCTGATCGAACTCAGAAACCTGCTGCAAAGTGCCGAACTGATCGTGCGGTCCGCGCTGGCCCGGCACGAAAGCCGCGGCCTGCATTTCACGCTCGATTATCCTGAGACGGACGAAGTAGCCCGCGATACGATACTGGTGCCATAATACGCGCACCCAGGAACGAGTATAAGAAATGAGCAGACTGCACAGCGAATCCCACACTATCGGCCGCATCGGGTGGCTGCGCGCGGCGGTGCTTGGCGCGAATGACGGGATCGTTTCCACGGCCAGCCTGATCGTCGGGGTCGCGGCGGCTGCGGCAGACAAGCCCGCCATTCTGCTTGCCGGGTCAGCCGGTCTGGTGGCTGGCGCATTGTCGATGGCGGCGGGGGAATATGTTTCCGTCAGTTCACAATCCGATACCGAAAATGCAGATCTTGACCGTGAACGCAGGGAACTGAGGGACCAGCCTGAATTTGAACTGGACGAACTGGCCGCCACCTATGCGCAGCGCGGCCTTGCACCCGATCTGGCGCGCGAAGTCGCCCGTCAGCTCACCATGCATGATGCACTTGGCGCCCATGCCCGGGACGAACTTGGCATTTCCGACCTCACCACCGCGCGGCCGCTGCAAGCGGCGCTGGCGTCGGCGGGGACATTTGCCGTCGGTGCCGCATTGCCCATGCTGGTGGTGCTGCTGGTTCCGGCAGATGCGATTGTTTCCAGTGTCATCGCCGCTTCGCTGATCTTTCTGGCGGCGCTTGGATTTATGGGAGCCCGGGTGGGCGGATCACCAATCCTGAAATCCATCGTCCGGGTCGTTTTCTGGGGCGCGTTGGCCATGGCCGTTACCGCCGGTGTCGGCTCCCTTTTCAACACGAAAGTTGTTTAATCCATGCCCCAGATAACCGCCAACAACATAGCCATCGAATATGAATCCTACGGCGCGGAGAGCGACCCGGCGATGCTGCTGGTGATGGGGCTGGGCGCGCAATTGACGCTGTGGCCGATGGAGCTGGTCGAGGCGCTGGTGGCGCGCGGGTTTCGGGTGATCCGCTATGACAACCGCGATATCGGCCTGAGCCATAAATTTGACGATGCGGGCAAGGTCTCGATCCCCTGGACGATGATCAAGGCGCGCTTCGGGCTGAAGCCGCGCGTGCCCTATACGCTGTCGGACATGGCGGCGGACGGGGTCGGCCTGCTCGATGCGCTGGGGATCGACCGGGCGCATATCGTTGGCGCTTCGATGGGCGGGATGATCGCGCAATTGATCGCGGCGGAATATCCCGGCCGTGTGCTGTCGCTCACCTCGATCATGTCAACCACCGGCCACGCCAAATTGCCGCCTGCGGAAAAGGAAGCGATGGCGGCGCTGACGGCCCGCCCGGCCAACACCGAAATGGCAACCATTCGTGCGCACGGGTTCCGTGTTGCCCGCGCCATCGGCAGTCCGGCCTATCCGGCAGAGGAAGCTGCCTTGCATGAAAAGATAGAAAACAATTTCAAACGCAGTTTCCATCCCGCCGGGATGGCCCGCCAGATGGCCGCGATTATTGCCGACGGAAGCCGCCGCAGCCGGCTGGCGGCGATCACCGCGCCGACGCTGGTGGTCC
>JAGXGU010000028.1 GCA_024636575.1 Altererythrobacter sp. | reverse complement strand
CGCTGTGCCAGCGCGCCCTCCGCCCCCTGGCTGCGGTCATACAGCAGCGCGGCGATGGTCAGGCCCAGCACCCGGTCGCCGAGGAATTCAAGCCGCTGGTAATCGCGCGCATTGCCGGTGCTGCCATGCGTCAGCGCCTCGTGCCACAAATCCTCGTCCTTAACCGCAAAACCTTTGGCCAGCAGCCACTCGCGCGCTTGTCTGGTCAATTCTGTCACAGCCCGTTTCCGATGCGTTCGGCGCGCGCGGCGGTGAACCATGTCCATGGCAGCAGCCACTGCGCGCTGCCATCGGTGGACCACATCATCACGCTGGCACGTGCGACCAGATTTGCTTCCGGCACGATCCCGACACCGCCCGCGGGTTCCGCGGCAAAGCGGCTGTCCTGCGAATTATCCCGGTTGTCGCCCATTGCGAAAAATCTGCCCTCGGGCACCACAATGGGTCCGAAATTGTCTTGCGGGAATGATCCGAAATCGAGGACATTATAGGACACGCCATTGGGCAGAGTCTCGCGGTATTGCAGGTAGCTGCAGGCGGGTGTTCCGCCCGGCTGGGAAACTGCTTCGGAGAAAGCGTGACATTGCGTGTTGGGCGATTGCGGGATGATGAAATTCGCGATCCGCACCTTGGGCACAGGCTCCCCGTTCAGGATGATCTGGCCATCACGCATGGCGACTGTATCACCGGGCAGGCCGATGGCGCGCTTGATGTAATCGCTGCCGTCGATCGGATGCTTGAAAATCACCACATCGCCGCGTTCCGGCCCCGCTGCAAAGATACGCCCCGGCAGCAGCGGGAACGAATTCTTGCTGTAGCCATAGGGCCATTTCGCGGCGAGCAGCTGGTCACCATTGACCAGCCCTGGCATCATGCTCTCGCTGGGAATGTTGAAGGGCGAGAAGATGAAGCTGCGGAAGATCACCACGATCAGCACCAGCTTCAGCAGGAAGACGAAGAAATTTCCTTCGTCCTTTGCGGCTTCTTGTTTGCTTTCCGACCGGGCCTGCATCTGATTCGCCGCCTGGTTGGCAGGGGTTGCGTCAGTCATGATTCTTTCTCGGCTTTCAGGGCAGCAGCGCCCCGACGGGCATCGTTTCGGGCGATATTCGATGCGCGAGTCCCAAAGACGGCGCGGAATTCGTATACGGGCGGGTGTGGAGGGTTCCAAATCATCGCCGCAGTCCCTACCCGCGTGGGGCAGGCCTAGGAAAGGATTTTCATGTGAATGATGCAGTTGCCGCGGTGTGGACCAAACTGGAGGCGAGCCCGCGCCGAACCTTGACCGAGCTGTTTTCCGCTGGTGACCGGCTGGAATTGCTGTCCGGGCGCCTCGAATGGGGCGAGGATCTGGATAAGGGCGGGATGCTGTGCGACTGGTCGAAAACGCATCTCGATGCAGAATTGCTCAGCAAGTTCGAGGAATTGGCCGCCGCTGCCGGGTTTGACGCCAAACGCGAAGAATTGTTCGCGGGCGCAAAGATCAACAACACCGAAGACCGCGCGGCCGAACATACCGCGCAGCGCGGGATCGGCCATGAAGCCTCGGTCGAAGAAGCACAGGCGCTGCATCTGCGGATGAAAATGCTGGTCGAGGCGATCCACGAAGGCGCGCTGGGGCCGGTCAAGCACCTGATCCACATTGGTATCGGCGGATCTGCGCTTGGCCCGGCGCTGGCGGTTGACGCATTGTCGCGCGATCTGGCGCTGGTCGATGTGCATGTCGTTTCCAACATCGACGGGGTCGCGCTGGAGGCCGCATTTGCCGCGTGTGATCCGGCCACCACCATGATCGCTGTGGCATCCAAGACGTTCACTACCATCGAAACCATGATCAATGCGGAAAGCGCGCTGAAATGGCTGCGTGATAACGGCGTGTCCGATCCCGGCGGACGGGTGGTGGCGTTGACCGCCAATCCCGATGCGGCGGTGCAATGGGGCGTCGATGAAACGCGTGTTTTGCCATTTTCCGAAACTGTCGGTGGGCGGTACTCGCTGTGGTCCTCGATCGGATTTCCGGTGGCGATTTCGGTGGGCTGGGATGATTTCGCACAGATGCTGGCAGGGGCCGCAGCTGTGGACCGCCATTTCCGCGACACCGATGGCGCGGCCAATCTACCGCTGCGCGCGGCCTTTGCCGATCAATATTACACGCAGCTGCGCGGGTGCCAGACACGCGCGGTGTTCGCCTATGACGAGCGGCTGGGCCTGTTTCCCGACTATCTCCAGCAGTTGGAGATGGAGAGCAACGGCAAGTCGGTGACGGCGGAAGGGGAGCCCGTAACCCGCCCGACCGCGCCGATCACCTGGGGCGGGGTGGGCACCGATGCCCAGCATGCCGTGTTCCAGTTGCTGCATCAGGGGACACATCTGATCCCGGTCGATTTCATCGCCAGCATCGCCCCGGGCGATGATCTGGACCCGGCCCATCACCGCATCCTGCTGACCAATTGCTTCGCCCAGAGCGCCGCGCTGATGGCCGGGCAGGCGAGTGACGATCCGGCGCGCAGTTTCGCTGGCGACCGGCCCAGCGCAACCTTGCTGTGCGACGATCTCGACGCTGCGGCACTGGGCGCGCTGATCGCCTTCCACGAACACCGCACCTTCGCAAATGCGGTGATCATGGGCATCAACCCGTTTGACCAGTTCGGCGTGGAATTGGGCAAGGCAATCGCAAAAAAGATCGAGGCTGGCGGTAACGAATTCGATGCCAGCACCGAAGCTCTGTTGGCTGCGGCTGGGTTAGGTTAAAATTAAGTGCTGAAAAAATTGAGCGCCATGACAGAAGACTTGATCTTCAATCTTCGGCAAGGGTGGCTAGCGTACGTAGTTTTGATAGGGTTGTTCGCATCTTTTCTTGGATTCTACATTTGGCGCGATCAGAAAAGTCGGATTTTGGGTGAGCAAACGTCTGCAATCATTACGTCTTTCGGTGTGTCCGATGTTGATCAGAAATATCGGCCAGGACGGGTCTATGTCACAGGGATAAGTGCCAACGGAACTATCGGGCAGATTGCGGTCCCGCAAGAACAATTGATTGGCTGCGAGATCGGAGACGTGATCCCGGCGGAGCAAGTTGGAGCAAGCCTCAGACTCGAGCCAGCACCGTGCGACCTCAAATAGAAATAAGGGTAAATCATATGGCGTCCTACGATTACGATCTCTTCACCATCGGTGCCGGTTCCGGCGGTGTGCGCGCTTCACGGGTGGCGGCGGCGCATGGCGCCAAGGTTGCTGTGGCGGAGGAGCATCAGGTTGGGGGAACCTGCGTCATTCGCGGCTGTGTGCCCAAGAAGATGCTGGTGTATGGCGCGCATTTTGCGGAGGATCTGGTCGATGCCAGAAACTTTGGCTGGGATGTTGGTGAGACAAAATTCGACTGGATCCGCCTGCGCGATCATGTGCTGAAAGATGTCGCACGGCTGAGCGGGCTTTACACCGAAACACTCGAAAACCACGATGTCGAGATTTTCCACGAGCGGGCCGAAATCACGGGTGACCATGAAATCACGCTGGCCAGTGGTAAAGTAGTTACCGCCAAATATATCCTGATCTCCACAGGTGCGCGGCCTGCGCTGCTCGATTTTCCGGGAAGCGAACATGCCATCACCTCTAACGAGGCGTTTCATCTCGGTGCATTGCCGAACCGGGTGATCATCGCGGGCGGCGGTTACATCGCCAATGAATTCGCCGGAATTTTCAACGAATTCGGCAGCAAGGTCTGCATCGTCAACCGGTCGGATGTCTTGCTGCGCAGCTATGACGAAAGCCTGCGTGACCGGCTGCTGCAAATCAGCCTGACCAAGGGCATCGATTTCAAATTTCACACCAGTTTCAAGTCGATCGAGAAGCAGGATGACGGAACCCTGCTGGTCAAATTCGATGGCTGCGATGATCAGGTGGTGGATCTGGTCATGTTTGCCACCGGGCGCGATCCGAATGTGGAGGGGCTCGGGCTGGATACGGTCGGTGTCGAAACTGGCAAGAAGGGCGAGATTCTGGTCGATGAATATTCGAAAACCAATGTCGATTATATCTATGCGGTGGGCGATGTGACCAACCGCGTCCAGCTTACACCTGTCGCCATTCGCGAAGGGCAGGCATTCGCCGATACCGTGTTCAACAACGATCCCAAGACAGTCGATTACGATTGCATCCCCAGTGCGGTGTTCAGCCATCCGCCCATTGCCGCGGTTGGCATGACCGAGAGCGAGGCGCGTAACAAGCTGGGGTCAATCAAGGTCTATCAATCGGATTTCCGGCCGATGAAAAACGTCGTCGCGGGTCGGAACGAACGCGGCCTGTACAAGATGATCTGCGAAGCGGAGACCGGCAGGATCGTGGGCATCCATATGATCGGGCCGGAATCGGCTGAAATCATGCAGGGTGCCGCCGTGGCGGTAAAGGCCGGGCTGACCAAAGCCGATTTCGATGCGACCGTGGCGATCCACCCGACGATGGCCGAAGAACTGGTGCTGTTAAAGTAAGTTGCCGCCTGCAACCGCTGGCTATAGTCTCCTGGAAAAGGGAGATTACATATGGCGGGCACGGTTTTGGTTACGGGCGGCACGGGGTACATCGCGGGTGAATTGATAAAGCAATTGCTTGCCCGTGGCTGGACTATCCACACAACCGTGCGCAGCAAGGCGAAAAGCGAAACGGCGCTGTTTGAACGTTTCGGCCAGCCGGGCGACCGGTTGAAAGTGTTCGAAGCGGAGTTGATGTCCGATACGGGCTGGGCTGAGGCTAATGCGGGCTGCACCCATGTCGCGCATGTCGCATCGCCGCTGTCCTCAAGGACCCCGAAGGACGAGAATGACATGATCGTCCCGGCCCGCGAAGGCACCTTGCGCGCGCTGCGTTTTGCCAAGGCGGCGGGCGTCAAGCGGTTTGTCCAGACCAGTTCCATCGCTGCGGTGGCTTACGGCCGCAAGGGGAAGGAATACACGGTTACGGAAGCCGACTGGACGAATGTCGATGATCCCAACGTTACGCCTTATGCCAAGTCGAAGACCATCGCCGAACGCGCCGCGCGCGAATGGGTGGCGGCGGAAGGCGGCGATCTGGAATTCGTCTCGGTCAATCCGGTGCTGGTGCTGGGTCCGGTCGATAGCGGTGATTTTTCGCCATCGGTTGAACCGGTCAAATTGCTGCTGAATGGATCGGTGCCGCGCGCGCCGGACATCGGGTTTGGCGTGGTCGATACGCGCGATGTTGCCGATCTGCATGTACGCTGCCTGGAACAGCCTAGCCTTGCCGGGGAACGGTTCATTGCGGCGGGCAAGTTCATGAAGATGATCGACGTGGCCGATGCCCTGCGCGCCGGGATGGGCCCCTCGAACACGCGCAAGGTGCCGCGCAAGACCATGCCTGCATGGATGGCCAGCATGTTCATGCTGATCAACCCGGGCTTCCGTTCCATCAAGAACGAGATCGGCAAGGTGCGCCATTCCGACGCCAGCCATGCGGAGAAAGTGCTTGGCTGGAAAACCCGCCCGGTGGAAGAAAGCATTGTTGATTGCGGCCGCAGCCTGATTGAACACGGCGTGGTGAAGGTCTGACGTTTATCCCTGCTAATGCATTCCTATGCATGGCGATAGAAAACGCCATCCATACTGCACTTGACCCTTCGGTCAGGCCGTGGCTAGGCAAAGTCTCGCAATTCGAGGGACCTTGATGTCAGCCAATATCGCCGAACTGGAACGCCGCCGCGAAGCTGCCCAAATGGGCGGCGGGCAGAAGCGGATCGACGCGCAGCATGCCAAGGGCAAGCTGACCGCGCGCGAGCGGATCGACGTGCTGCTGGACGAAGACAGCTTTGAAGAGCTGGATATGTTTGTCGAACATGACTGCACCGATTTCGGGATGGCGGAGCAGAAAATTCCGGGTGACGGGGTGGTTACCGGCAGCGGGACCATCAACGGCCGGCTGGTCTATGTCTTCAGCCAGGATTTTACGGTGTTCGGCGGCAGCCTGTCGAAACGCCATGCGGAGAAGATCTGCAAGGTGCTGGATAACGCCATGAAAGTCGGCGCGCCGGTGATCGGCATGAATGACAGCGGCGGCGCACGCATTCAGGAAGGCGTCGCCAGCCTGGGCGGTTATGCCGATGTGTTCCAGCGCAATGTGCTGGCCAGCGGCGTGGTGCCGCAGATCAGCCTGATCATGGGACCATGCGCGGGCGGCGCGGTGTACTCGCCCGCGATGACCGATTTCATCTTCATGGTGAAGGACAGTTCCTACATGTTTGTCACTGGCCCTGACGTGGTCAAAACGGTGACCAACGAAGTAGTGACGCAGGAAGAACTGGGCGGCGCAATTACGCACACCACTAAGACTTCCGTGGCCGATCTGGCGTTCGAGAACGATATCGAAACGCTTCTCGCGACGCGCAATTTCTTCGATTATCTGCCGCTGTCCAACCGCGAGAGCGTGCCCGAACGGCCGACCGATGATCCGTTTGACCGCGACGAGATGAGCCTCGACACGCTGATCCCGAACAACGCCAATCAGCCGTACGACATGCACGAAGTTCTCCGCAAGGTTCTGGACGAAGGCGATTTCTTCGAAATCCAGCCAGCCCATGCGGGGAATATCCTGTGCGGGTTCGGCCGGATCGAAGGGCGCACCGTGGGCGTGGTGGCGAACCAGCCGATGGTGCTGGCGGGCTGCCTTGACATCAACTCCTCCAAAAAGGCTGCGCGGTTCGTGCGGTTCTGCGATGCGTTCGACATTCCGATCCTGACCTTTGTGGATGTCCCCGGTTTCCTGCCCGGCACTGCGCAGGAGCATAACGGGATCATCAAACACGGCGCGAAGCTGCTGTTCGCCTATGCCGAGGCGACCGTGCCCAAAATCACCGTGATCACCCGCAAGGCCTACGGCGGTGCGTATGACGTCATGGCGTCAAAGCATTTGCGCGGCGATTTGAACTACGCCTGGCCGACCGCCGAAATCGCGGTGATGGGCGCGAAAGGCGCGGTGGAAATCATCTTCCGCGGCAAGACTCCGGAAGAAATCGCCGAGCGGACCAAGGAATACGAAGACCGCTTCGCCAACCCCTTCGTCGCCGCGAGCCGGGGGTACATCGACAATGTGATTTACCCGCACTCGACCCGGCGGCGGATTGCACTGGGCCTACGGAAATTGCGCGGGAAGGTGCTGGAGAATCCGTGGAAGAAACATGACAATATTCCGTTGTGACAATGATTAGAGTAGCGATCTTCTTGTTGATTCTCCTGTTGGGTCTGCCGATCATTTGGGCCTTTATAAGACATGCTCAAAAGTATGAGCGCATAAGCTTCTTCGGCTTCAACCCCACCAGCAAGAATGAGAATCCCAAGAAGTTCGAGAGAACAGTCCGCTCCTATCGGATGCAGATGTTCTTGTTGCCAATCATAGCACTTTTTGTTGCGATTTTCGTGGAGCTACCAAATTGAAGCTAGGACGCCTTAACCATATCGGCATTGCGACGCCGTCGATGACCGAAAGTCTCAAGTTCTACCGCGAGGTGATGGGGGCTACGTCGATTGTCGAACCGTTCGAGCTGGCGGACCGGCATCTATTGGTGGCGTTTGTTGATACTCCGACAGATTCCGGCCCAAACTCGACAAATAACGGAACTCAGATCGAGCTGATCCAGCCGCTGCCAGGGGATACCGCCTTCACCAATTTCCTCGTGAAGAACCCGCAGGGCGGGCAGCATCATTTGTGCTATGAAGTGCCCGATATCGAAGCGGCGCGGGCGTGGTTCGAGGGGCAGGGCAAGCGCATCCTCGGCCCCACGCGCCCCGGTGCGCATGGGACGCCGATTTTCTTCGTGCATCCCAAGGATATGATGGGGCAGCTGACCGAGATTATGGAAACGCCGAAAGGTGGGCATTAGCTCGGCCATATAATTTGGCGTCAACCCAGCGAAAGCTGGGATCGGGTTGGGCTTGGCCGGACCTGATTGCCCGGTTGGGTTTGATTAGTAGCGATCCCAGCTTTCGCTGGGATGACATAAATGAGGGTTTTGGAGATTAAATGGCTTACGAACACATCCTGGTCGAAACGGCGGACGATGTCACCACGATCACCCTCAACCGGCCCGACCGTTTGAACGCTTGCCCGCCTGCCATGGCGGTGGAAATCCGCGATGTGCTGGCCGATCCGGGCGCGGCGCGGGCGATCCTGATCACCGGCGCGGGGCGGGCGTTCTGTTCGGGCGCAGATCTGGCCGGGCGCGG
>JAGXGU010000184.1 GCA_024636575.1 Altererythrobacter sp. | reverse complement strand
TTGTTTGCAACCTTGGCGCGCTGTTCGGCCATCCCCATTGAAACCAGCAGTCCGGTTTCGTCCTGAAGGGCGCGGAAATCATCCTTGCCACCCATGCCGCGCCAATTCGCCAGGATCAGCGATTGCGCGACTGCGCCGCCCAAAGTGGTGCCGGGACCAGTGACGATGAACAGATCGGGCGCGAATTCCCGCGCGGCTACTTTCACGGCGCGGGTGAAGTCATAGGTCTCGGTTACCTGCGCGCCCAGGGTGTAATCATATAGCGCCGCCAGGTTGCTGGCGTGCGGCCACCAGATGGCCCCGCGCCCGTCGATCATCGGCACGGCTGGCTGGCCGAACAGATCGGCTGCCAGCATTACGCGCCCGCGCTGTGCAACCGGTTCCTGCAGATCGGTATGGAACGCTGCATGATTGCCCAGCCGCATCGGGAAACGGCCCTGGATCGGCTCTGCCTCCGCTTCGAATGCCGCCAGTCCCGCTGCGTCGCCTGCCAGCACCAGCATCCCGCCAAGCGCGATCGACAGCCGCAGCACATGGCCCTCGCGCCGGTCGATATCGTCCACCAACGCCAGCAAGGCATTGCGCCGCGCAGGTTCGGGGCGCCAATCCTCGCCCAGGAACGGATAGACCAGCTGCCCCCCGATCAGCGCTTCCTGCATCAGCGTGCCCATGGTGTTCGCGAGTTTGAAGCCATTTTCCGGCGACAGCGCGCCTGCGCAGGCAAGGGCGGAATACCAGCCCATCGAATTGCCGGTGACCGCAACCACTTCGATCTGATCCCGGTCAATGCCGAGATAATCGCCCAGCGTGGCCGCGTAGATCAGGCCCGATGCATTGTCGCCGCGGGTGTGTCTGATGCCGGAAAACCTTTCGGCGCTGTCCAGTTCGCTCAATGTTTCCTGGCCCGCAGCCGCACGTGCCGCGTCAAAGCTGGCGAGCAATCCGGCATCGGGGAAATTCCGCGCCAGATAGCCAAGCTCTGCCTTGTTATACGTTCCCCGGCCGGGACAGATGACAACTGCCGTCTTCATCGCGGCCCCCCCACCAATTCCCGTGCAGCGCCGACAATCTGTTCCATCGAGGGCATGGTGGCGGCATAGGCCGGACCGGTCGGGATGAAGCTGTCTTTCGCGCTGATCCGGGCGAGGGGGCGTTTGGCGGCGTCTTTTTCGGCAAAAATGGTCATCAGGGCATCGGCAATACCGCCGCTGGCCCGCGTTTCATCCACGATCAGGACATGGCGGCAGCCCTTGGTCGCCGCGATCATGGCGTCTTCGGGCAGGGGGGACAGCCAGTTCAGATCGATCACCCGGGCGGAAATCCCCTCCGCCTCCAGCACCCGGTGCGCCTGATGCGACAGATAGGCCCCGTTGGCGAAGCTGATGATCGCAAGGTCTTCGCCGCTGCCGTTAGTGGTCACCTCGCCAAAGCCGATGTGCTCACCTGCCGGGGGATATGTGCCCAGCCAGCCGCCATCACCCGCTGCGTGCAGGTCGCGCATCCCGTAAAGCGCAATCGGCTCGAGGAACACCACCAGCCGCTGTTCTTCGCGCGCCAGCCGCACGCATTCGCGCAGCAACCGCACGGCATTGGGCCCATCGGACGGACAGGCCAGGATCAGCCCCGGAATATCGCGCAGCACCGCAACCGAATTGTCGTTGTGGAAATGCCCGCCGAACCCCTTCTGATAGCCCAGTCCGGCGATCCGCAGCACCATCGGGTTGGTATATTGGCCATTGGAGAAAAACGGCAGCGTCGCGCCTTCGCCGCGTAATTGGTCTTCGGCATTGTGGAGATAGGCGAGGAACTGGATTTCCGGTATCGGCAGCAGCCCGTTCTGCGCCATGCCCAGCGCCAGGCCGAGGATGGATTGTTCGTCCAGCAGCGTATCGATCATCCGCGCCCGTCCGAACCGCTGGCTGAGTTTCTGGGTAACCCCGTAAACCCCGCCCTTGCGGCCGATATCCTCCCCCATCATCACGATTTCGGGGTGGTCCAGCATCAGGTCCGTCAGCGCGAAATTTATCAGGCGGGACATGATCTGAGGCTGGTCCGCGGCTTTCAGATCGCCGCCGAATACTGCCGCGCGTTCCTCTGGCGCGGTCCCGTTGGTGGGGGCGTGGTCGCGGCGCGGCGGAATGATGCTGGCCATGACTTCATCGGCAGTTTGCAAGCGGGGGCGGGTGATAGCCACGTTGGAAACGCGCTCGACACGCGCGCAGGTGCTGCGGTAGATTGCCAGCGCCTGATCCGGTTCCAGCGCACCTGCGGCATCCAGCAGGCGCACCGAATGAAGCAGTGGATCGTTCGCTTCCTCCGCCTCTACCTCGGATTTTGTCAGATAGGTGGTGGGCACGTCCGCACCCGCATGGCCGTATAGCCGGATCGTGCGGATATGCAGGAAGGCGGGCTTGCGCCAGGCGCGGACATATTCCGCCGCCTCTGCGGCCACGCGGAAAGTTTCGTAAATATCCAGCCCGTTGCAGTGGAAGTATTTGAGGCCCGGCCGCTGGGCGAAGCTGGCGGCGATCCAGCCATCGGGTGTCTTGGTGGAAATGCCGATGCCATTATCCTCGCACACGAACAACAGCGGCAGCGGGACTTTCTGGAACGCGGTCCAGCAGGCGGTGTTGATCGCGCCCTGCGCGGTAGAGTGGTTGGCCGAGGCATCGCCGAACGAACACAGGATGATCGCATCATCGGGCAGGGCCTGGTGCTGCGGCCGGATACGCTTTGCCAGGCCGATGGAATAGGCCGCGCCCACCGCCTTGGGCAAATGGCTGGCAATGGTGGATGTCTGCGGCGGGATGTTGAGCGCTTTGGAGCCGAGCACCTTGTGCCGCCCGCCCGAAATCGGGTCTTCGCTGGAACAGGCGAAGGATAGCAACATATCCCAGGTGATGGTCTGGCCCCCCAACTCGCCCCAGCCCTCGGCGTTCACTTGTCCGGCGCGCTGGATCTGGAAGGCGGCGTCGCGGTAGTGGAGGAACGCCATGTCGGTAGGGCGCAGGGCGGCGGCCACTGCCGCCATGCCTTCATGACCCGACGAACCGATGGTGTAGAACCCTTGTCCTGCAGCCTGCATGGCGCGGCTGGTGCGATCCAGGGCGCGGGTTAAACAAGCGGAGCGATAGATCGACACCGCCAGTTCGGGTGCCAACGGGCCAGCCGAGACGTTGCCGCCCGGCAAATCACCTGCCGCCACCCGACGCAAGAAGTTGTCGTGAACGATTGCTGCCCGGTCCATGCTGTGCCTTATAGTATGCTTTGAAACCAGTTTCCCAAAAGGAGCGATAGGCGCTCAAAGCCGCGCTGTCAGGTGCAATTTGGTCAATGGCGACCTTAAACTGTTGGGATTTACACAAACCGCTGGTAGGCGCTGCGCCATGCTTGGAATCAACGGAATCACTGTGCGGCTTGGCGGCCGGACCATACTTGATCGCGCGACTGCCTCGGTACCTCCGGGCGGGCGCGTGGGGCTGATCGGCCGCAACGGGGCGGGCAAGTCTACCTTGATGAAAGTGATGATCGGCAGCCTCGATCCTGACGAAGGCACGATCGACATGCCCAAGTCCACCCGGCTCGGCTATATTGCGCAGGATGCCCCCACCGGAACGGCGACACCGGCTGAAACCGTGCTGGCGGCGGATGTCGAACGCGCCGAGTTGATGGACGAGTCCGAAACCTGCACCGATCCGCACCGGCTGGGCGATATCCACGAACGCCTGCTGGCGATCGATGCCTATAGCGCCCCGTCGCGCGCGGCGCGTATCCTGACCGGGCTCGGCTTTGATGAAGAAATGCAGAACCAGCCGCTCGACAGTTTTTCCGGCGGTTGGAAGATGCGCGTTGCGCTGGCGGCACTGCTGTATTCCGCGCCCGATGTGCTGCTGCTGGATGAACCGTCCAACCACCTCGATCTGGAAGCGACATTGTGGCTGGAAAATTTCCTGAAGAGCTATCCCGCCACGGTGGTGGTGATCAGTCATGAACGCGACCTGCTCAACAATGTGGTCGACAATATCCTGCATCTTCAGGGCGGAAAGCTGACGCTATATCCCGGCGGATATGACAGTTTCGAACGCCAGCGCGCCGAACGCGCGGCACAATTGGCTGCCGCCAAGGCATCGCAGGATGCGCAGCGCGCCCGCCTGCAGGATTATGTCGCGCGGAACAGCGCGCGTGCCTCCACCGCGAAGCAGGCCCAGTCGCGCGCCAAGATGCTGGCCAGGATGCAGCCGATTGCCGCGCTGATGGAAGATCCATCGCTCAGCTTCAATTTTCCCAATCCGGCGGAGCTAAAGCCGCCGTTGATTACGCTCGATCTGGCAGCGGTTGGCTATGCGCAGGACACTCCGATCCTCAAGCGGCTCAACCTGCGGATCGATCCGGACGACCGGATCGCGTTGCTGGGCCGCAATGGAAACGGCAAGACCACGCTGGCCCGCCTGCTGGCCGCGCAATTGCCGCCAATGGAAGGCGAAATGAACGCCAGCGGCAAAATGCAGGTCGGTTACTTCACCCAATATCAGGTGGAAGAATTGGCCAGCGATGCCACACCGCTGGAACATATGGGCCGGGTGATGAAGGGCAAGACGCCCGGTGCCGTCCGCGCGCAACTGGGCCGCTTCGGCTTTTCGGGCGACCGCGCCACGCAGCTGGTATCCAAGCTTTCGGGCGGCGAGCGCGCACGGTTGGCGCTGGCGCTGATTACCCGTGATGCGCCGCATCTGCTGATCCTGGACGAGCCGACCAACCACCTCGACGTGGATGCGCGCGAGGCGCTGGTGCAGGCGCTGAATGATTATGAAGGCGCAGTGATCCT
This sequence comes from Altererythrobacter sp., assembly GCA_024636575.1. Taxonomy (GTDB): domain Bacteria; phylum Pseudomonadota; class Alphaproteobacteria; order Sphingomonadales; family Sphingomonadaceae; genus Allopontixanthobacter. Next base: position 892 of record JAGXGU010000184.1, on the reverse strand, counting down.
GATCAGCCATGACCGCCATATGGTCGAACTGACCGCCGACCGGCTGGTGCTGGTCGATGACGGGACTGCGGCGGAATATTCCGGCAGCATGGAAGATTACATCGACTTCGTGCTGGGGCGCAACCAGCCGAAAGGCGATGGCACGGAAAAGGGCGGCGGCACCAAGATTCAGAAGAAGGATCGCAAGGCTGCAGCGAAAGAGCGGGATGCCGCACGCGCCGTCAAAGCCAAACTCACTGCGGTGGAAAAAGAAGTCGCAAAGCTGGAGGCGCAATGTTCTGCACTGGACCGTGCGATGTTCGAACCCGCCAGTGCCGACACAGTGTTGGCGAAAATGTCCATGGGCGAACTGTCTCAGCGGCGCGGGCAGTTGGGCAGCGATCTGGAGAAGAAAGAAGCCGAGTGGCTGGCGCTCAGCGAACAAATTGGCGCTGGCTAGATTTCAGCCGGGCGGTAAGGTGGCAGGGCAATCAAGCCTTCCAATGTGACGCAGCACTTTTACAAACGGCCCTCACCATGACAGCAATGTTTCGCCTGATTCCACTCGGCATGGCTGCCGCAGCCTTGGCATCCTGCCAGACAGTGCCCCGCTCGGCCATTGGGGCCCAATCGGCTGCTGAGGCAGGGATCGCGGAAAAAGGGCGCTGCCACAGCTCAGCCTTTATGGTGGATACGGATTTCGGAGGCGGCAATTTCGCATCATGCGTGTTTGAGGCCCCGGACCATGTAATCGTCCGGATCGAGCCGGAAGACGAGCCGCCCATCAATTGCAGCCCGTGGTACGCAATGCGGCTGGCACCGCTGGATTCCGGTGTAAGGCCGCAAACGCTGACCCTCGATTTGACCTATACCGAATGCGGGCACCGCTACTGGCCGAAGATCAGCGATGATG
>JAGXGU010000183.1 GCA_024636575.1 Altererythrobacter sp. | reverse complement strand
GGTGATCGTCAGCGACCACGCCACCAATGAACCCGCGCCCGAACCGCGCCCCGGCCCCACCGGTATATCCTGTTCCTTGGCCCATTTGATGAAATCGGCCACGATCAGGAAGTAACCGGGAAAGCCCATTCCGGTGATGATATCGATTTCGAACTGCAGGCGGTCGTCATAGACCTTGCGTTCCTCGGCTGTCATTTCGCCATACAGCGCCAGCCGCGCATCCAGGCCGGCGCGGGCATCATCCGCCAGCAGCTTGACCTCCCCCTCCAGATCGCCCGCCAGGCTGGGCAGGATCGGATCGCGGTTGGGCGGCGCGAAGGCGCAGCGCCGGGCAATGGTCAGCGTGTTTGCGGTCGCTTCGGGCAGGTCGCCGAACAGTTCCTCCATCATCGGCGCGGATTTGACGAAAGCCTGCGGATTGGACCGGGGCCGGTCCTCCGCCTCGATATGCGTCGAATGGGCAATGCACAGCATCGCGTCATGCGCGGGGTGGACATGCGGATCGGCAAAATTGGCGGGATTGGTCGCCACCAGCGGCAAATCGCGCGCATAGGCGAGGTCGATCAGGGCGGCTTCCGCGCTGTCTTGCACTGCATCTTTTAGGCGCGCCAGTTCGATATAGAGGCGCCCCGGAAACAGACCCTGCAGCCGGTCCAGCATCGCCTCTGCATGGTCCTGCTGCCCGTCAGCCAGCAGCCGCGAAACCGCGCCCTCGCCCGCTCCGGTCAGCGCGATCAGCCCGCCTGAATGCCCCTCCAGATCGCTCAGCCGGACATGCGGCTCGAATTCCAGCGGGCGGCCCAGATGGGCGTGGCTGACCAGATGGCAGAGATTGTCGTAACCGGTCTCGTCCTGCGCAAACAATGGCAGATAATCGACCTGCCGGCCTTCCTTGTCGCGTGCGATGCCCAGCAGGGTGCCGATGATCGGCTGAATGCCTTCCGCGAAACAGGCGGAGGCGAATGCGACCACCCCGTAGAGCCCGTTACGGTCGCAGATCGCGATCGCGGGAAAGCCGCGTTCCTTCGCCAGTTTGGCGATTCCCTTGGGGTCCACCGCCCCTTCGAGCAGGGAATAGGACGACATGACTCGCAAGGGTACGAAGGGGGCGAAGGACATGGGGCCAGATTAGGATTCTCGACGGAATTTGGAAGGGGGCCAGCGCGATCTATCCCCCAATGCCCTTCACGGTAACGAGTCAACCCTGCGAGTTCACATACCGTGCCTTCCAGCGAAAGCTGGAATCGCTGGAGGCTGAAGGACCTACAACCCCTCCGTCATCCCAGCGAAAGCTGGGATCGCGTGAGGCCACATCGTGCCTTAGCTTGGTCGTGCCTTAGCTTGCAGCGATCCCAGCTTTCGCTGGGATGACGTGGATGGAAGCTTGCGGGTACTCCCCAGCTTCGCGCCCGACCGACAAAAGCCCCGCCGAGCATCGGCTACAGCAGTTTCTCGATATCTTTCGCGATGGTTTCAGGCCGATCCGCCGGGGCATAGCGTTTCACCACATTGCCTTCCCGATCGATCAGGAATTTGGTGAAATTCCACTTGATCGCCTTGCTGCCCAGCAGGCCGGGCGCTTCCGCCTTCATCCAGTCGAACAGCGGGCTGGCACCCGGGCCGTTGACATCAACCTTCTGCATCAGCGGAAAGGTGACACCGAAATTGACCTTGCAGAATTGCTCGATCTCCTCCGCATTGCCCGGTTCCTGCCCGCCGAACTGGTTGCAGGGAAAACCAAGCACTTCGAAGCCCTGATCGGCATATTTCCGATAGACTTTTTCCAGCCCGTCATATTGCGGAGTGAAGCCGCATTTGCTGGCGGTGTTGACCACCAGCAGCACCGTGCCGAGCTTTTCCGACAGGTCGATCTCACTGCCATTGGGCAATTCGGCCTTGAAGTCTGCAATAGTGGTCATTCGGTTGGTTCCTGATGCGGGCGATAGATGAAGTCGAAACTGTCGGACCAGCTCAGACCATGGTCAAGCGATAGTTCCCCATGCTGGCGCACACTGGCGTCGGCATTCGGGGTGTAGGTCATCCGGATCAGCCCGTCCTCGCCGTTCGGGCCGATCCCGGCCCAATATCCGGTGAGAACCATCTTGCCGTCCACCGGGCCGCCCTCGAACTCGGTCCTGCCAGGCGCGCTGCCAATCCACGTCTGGTGCCACCGTCCGGTCACCGGATCGAGACTGTTCAGGCTGCCACCGGGCCCGCCGCGCAGGGGCTTCCAGTTCTCGCGGATCGCGCAACCATTATAGAGGCGCTCGATAGTGCTGCGGGCGACTTTCGTGTCCGTCCCATTGGGATAGACGTCCCATTCGCCCACCCAGAAATCGAACGCGGCGTGGGCCGCCGTGTCGCAGCGCGGCGCCGAAACTGGTTGTTCTGGCGGAGTGGGCGACGGCGGGGCAGATGCCGCCTGGAGTAGCGCCAGCGATGCAAATGCGATGATCATGGCCGGTCCCTTTCCTTGGGGACAGTAAGACACGGCATCCCTCATATGGCAAGTCCCGGAACCTGGATCACTCCGGCGGCGGAAAATCCTCCCGCGCGGCCAATGCCTCGATCTCCGCCAAGCCGAGACGGTGGTCGCCGGACTTCTGGATGACGTATTTTTCGCGCTCCTCCTCCGGCAGCAACTGCACGTGCCGGATCAGTTCCGCCAGGGTGCCGCGGCGCAGTCCCTTGGCACCATCCAGAACGCCGTGCCCATCATCCTTGCGGTGGAGGCTGGCGCGGTCGTCCCAATCGATCCGCCCCACATTTTCGGGGTCGGCGTGGTAGGTGCTGGGGTGGTCGGTCATGGGAAATCTCCTTCCCCATATCAACGCACCACCGGAAACTTGGGTCCGATTATTCCAGCAAACCTTCGTGAAGGCGGAACACGCGGTCCATTTTCGCGGCCAGCCGTTCGTTATGCGTCGCCACCAGGGCAGAGCTGCCCTCTCCCCGCACCAGTTCGAGGAACTGTGCGAGCACCCGGTCCGCGGTTTTCTCGTCCAGATTGCCGGTCGGTTCGTCCGCCAGCACCAGATTGGGCCGGTTCGCCAGCGCACGGGCCACGGCCACGCGCTGCTGCTCACCGCCGGAAAGCTGGCTGGGGCGGTGGGTTTTGCGCGCGCCGAGACCAAGCGCATCGAGCAGTTCGCCGGCCCGCAAATCGGCTTCTTCGCGGGTCTTTCCGGCAACCATCTGCGGCAGCACGACATTTTCCAGCGCATTGAAATCGGGCAGCAAGTGGTGAAATTGATAGACGAAGCCCAGATGGTCGCGCCGCAGCGTGGTGCGCCCGTTGGAGGACAGCTTTGTCGCGTCGATCCCGCTCAGTTCGATCTTGCCGCCAAACCCGCCTTCGAGCAGGCCGACCGCCTGCAGCATGGTCGATTTGCCCGAACCGGACGGGCCGAGCAGCGCGACAATCTCGCCCGGCTCGATCGTCAGGTCAATGCCGCGCAAAACGTCGATCCGCTCGCCCCCCTGTTCGAAGGAGCGGGTCAGGCCGGTCAGTTTCACGACTGCTGGCTTGGGAATATCATTCATAACGCAGCACCTGTACCGGATCAGTGCTCGCCGCCTTCAGCGCGGGATACAGCGTAGCGAGGAAGCTGAGGACCAGCGCCATGATGCTGATGATCAGCACTTCGATCGGGTCGGTCCGCGATGGCAATTCGGACAGGAACCGGATCGAGGGATCCCACAACTCGATCCCGGTCACGAACTGGATCGCGTGGACAATGGACTGGCGGAAAAACAGGAAGGTGAAGCCGAGCGCCAGCCCGGCAACCGTACCCAGCGCGCCGACCACAAAGCCGGTGGTCACGAAAATCTTCATCAGGCTGCGCCGCGTTGCCCCCATGGTGCGCAGGATCGCGATGTCCCGTGTTTTCGCACGCACCAGCATGATCAGAGAGCTCAGAATATTGAACACCGCCACCAGCACGATGATCGACAGGACGACGAACATCGCCACCCGTTCCACCGCCAGCGCTTCGAACAGGGATGCATTGATGGTTTTCCAGTCGGAAACCTGCGCCACCCCTTCCAGTCTCGCCTTTACCGGGGCGAGGATTTCGCCGACCCTGTCGGGATCGACTGTCTTCACCTCGATCATTCCGATGGTGTCCCCGGTCAGCATCAGGGTCTGCGCATCCTTGATCGGCATGACCACGAAGGCCTGGTCATAATCGAACACCCCGACCTCGAAAATGGCCGCCACTTCGTAACCCACCTGGCGCGGCACGGTGCCAAACGGCGTCGGGCGCCCCTGCACATTGAATACGGTGATCACATCGCCGACCCGCGCCCCGAGATTTTCCGCCAGCCGCGCGCCAATGGCAACCCGCCCGCTTTCCGGCGTAACCTGGGAGATATTGCCGACCACCACCTTGTCTGCCAGCCTGGCAATGTCCGCCTGCGTATTGCCACGCACCTGGATCCCGGCGCTGCGCCCGTTGAAGGTGAGGAACGTCGGCGCCTCTATCAGCGGGGATGCGCTGACCACGCCGGGCGTTTCGCGCACTTCCTGCAGCACTTCTTCCCAATTATCGATCCGGCCGCCGTAGGCCTGGACGATTGCATGGCCGTTCAGCCCCACGATCTTGTCAAACAATTCGGCGCGGAAACCGTTCATCACGCTCATCACGATGATCAACGCGGCCACGCCCAGCATCACCGCGGCCAGGCTGATGCCCGCCACCAGCGCGATAAAGGTCTCTCCGCGCCCCGGCATCATATACCGTTTGGCGATGGTCCATTCGAAAGGGGTCAGGATCAAGGGCGTTTGCTTTGCTGTATAATTGGGCTGGATAGTTGGGCTGGATAGTCGGGCGGGATAGCCCGGTAGGAAGAAAATTCGTTTTGGCCGTTTAGGCGGGGTTTCCTTTCGCTGCAATGAAATCCCTGTGAAATCGCCGGCCCCGATTATTGTCCGATGGGCCGAATTCGGTTTGTTTCGATCCACTGCGGGTTGTAATCTGTCTGCAATATCGCCATTGACGCCCCAAGATCCCGGCGCACCGGCTGGCGAGGCGTAAGATGAACTTTACCGACCCGTTTCAAGATGAATATGGCGACAAGCTCCGCGAAGAATGCGGCGTATTCGGCGTAATCAACGCTAGCGATGCCACTGCGATCACCGCGCTGGGCCTCCACGCCTTGCAGCATCGCGGGCAGGAAGCGGCAGGGATCACCAGTTACGACGGGAATGAATTCTTCACCCGCCGCGGCACCGGCCATGTGGCGGAAAATTTCTCGACCAGCGAAGCAATCGCCGAATTGCCCGGTTTCATGGCAGCGGGCCATGTCCGGTATTCCACCACCGGCGGCGCTGGCCTGCGCAATGTTCAGCCGCTCTATGCCGATCTGGCATCGGGCGGATTTGCGGTGGCGCATAACGGCAATATCTCCAACGCCGGCACGCTGCGGGCCGAACTGGTCAGCCGGGGCGCGATTTTCCAGTCCACTTCCGATACCGAAGTCATCATCCACCTGGTCGCCACCAGCCGATATCCCACCATGATCGACCGGCTGGTAGATGCCCTGCGCATGGTCGAAGGTGCCTATTCACTGATCGTGATGACACCCGAAGGCATGATCGGTTGCCGTGATCCGCTGGGCATTCGCCCGCTGGTGATGGGCAAGATCGGTGACAGCATCATTTTCGCCAGCGAAACTGTGGCGTTGGACACCATCGGTGCGGAATTCATCCGCGAGGTCGAGGCAGGCGAGCTGGTGCGGGTGGATTTCACCGGCAAGGTCCAGTCGCTCCGCCCGTTCGGCAACCATTCGCCGCGCCCCTGCATCTTCGAACACGTCTATTTCAGCCGCCCCGATTCGATTTTCGGCGGCCAGTCGGTCTATTCCGTGCGCAAGGCCATCGGGGAACAGCTGGCGATCGAAAGCCCGGCCGATGTCGATCTGGTGATCCCGGTGCCCGACAGCGGCGTGCCTGCGGCCATCGGCTATGCCCAGCAATCGGGCATACCATTCGAACTCGGCATCATCCGTTCGCATTATGTCGGGCGTACTTTCATCCAGCCGTCCGATGGCGCCCGCAATTCCAGCGTGAAACGCAAGCACAACGCCAACCGCGCCCTGGTGGAAGGCAAGCGGATCGTCCTGATCGACGATTCCATCGTGCGCGGCACCACCAGCCTCAAGATCGTCGAGATGATGCGCGAAGCGGGCGCGAAGGAAGTGCATTTCCGCGTCGCCAGCCCGCCCACCGCGCACAGCTGTTTCTACGGGGTCGATACGCCCGAACGATCGAAATTGCTGGCTGCGCGGATGGACATCGAGCCGATGCGCGAATTCATCAAGGCGGACAGCCTGGCGTTCGTTTCCATCGACGGGTTGTACCGCGCCGTGGGTGACAAACGGCGCGACGACAAATGTCCGCAGTTCTGCGATGCCTGCTTCACCGGCGATTATCCGACATCTTTGACCGATTTGGCGCAGCGCGATGCCAAGGACGCACAATTCTCCTTCGACAAGGTCGCTTAATGCCTGAAACATCACCTGAAACCACCCCGGCTGCGGATGCGCCCATGGCTGGCCGCGTAGCGCTGGTGACGGGCGCGAGCCGCGGGATCGGTGCCGCCTGCGCTATCGCCCTGGCCAAGGCAGGCGCCCATGTTGTGCTGACCGGCCGCGATGTCCGCGCGCTGGAATCGGTGGAAGATGCCATCCATGCCGCAGGCGGACAATCAACCATCGCCCCGCTCGATCTGGCCGAAGGCGATTCCATCGCACGGCTGGCATCAGCCATCGCGGGCCGGTGGGACAGGTTGGATATTCTTGTTATTTCCGCCGCTTATTTGCCAACCTTGACACCGGTTACGCAGATCGAACCCAAGCAGTTCAATCAGGCGATTACCACCAATTTGCTGGCGACGCAGGCCCTGCTGGCC
>JAGXGU010000027.1 GCA_024636575.1 Altererythrobacter sp. | reverse complement strand
GCCCGGGAGATTTCCTGGGACCGCGCCGTCAGCCGCAATCGCGACCTGACGTATAACGCCGTGACCCCTGCGGAACTGGTCGCCATGGCAGGCAAATTCCCCGTCCGCACGATGATCGATGAAGCCGGGCTTGGTGCTTCGACCAAATTCGTCCTGCCGCAAATGCAGCCAACCGATGAAGAAGTGGCCGAATTGGGCCTGACGCCGGATTACGTCGCGAAGATCGGCAAGGGTACGCCCGGCATGTTCGAATTGCTGGGCGACTATGACGTGGCGACATTGCAGGCATGGACGGTAGCGCGCCTGATGTCGGGCAATTCCTCCGTCATGCCGACCCGGTTCGACGAGGCGAATTTCGAATTTTTCGGCAAGACGCTGCAGGGCACGCCCGAACAGCGCCCCCGCTGGAAACGCGCCATTGCAGAAGTCGAAGATCAACTCGGCGAAGTTCTCGGCAAGAGCTATGTCGAGCGGAATTTCCCCGCAGAAAACAAGGCCGCGATGGATGCGTTGGTTAAAAATTTGCGCGTCGCCATGGGCGAAAGCATCGACCAGCTGGACTGGATGGGTCCGCAAACCAAGGTGGAGGCGAAAGCCAAGCTGGCAGCCTTCGATCCCAAGATCGGTTATCGCGCGAATCTGGAAACCTATGACGGCCTGACCATAGTTGCGGGCGATCCGATCGCCAATCGTATGGCGGCGGCCAAATGGCAAATGCAGGACAATATCTCGAAACTGGGCGGCCCGATTGACCGTACCGAGTGGGGCATGCTGCCGCAGACGGTCAATGCCTATTACAACCCGACCAAGAACGAGATCGTCTTCCCGGCCGCGATCCTGCAGCAGCCATTCTTCGGCATCACCGCCGACCCGGCAGTCAATTACGGCGGTATCGGCGGCGTGATCGGCCATGAAATGGGCCACGGTTTCGACGATCAGGGTTCTAAATCGGACGGCACCGGCCTGCTGCGTAATTGGTGGGCGCCAAGCGATCTGGAAGCCTTCACCCAGCGCACCGATGCTCTGGTGGCGCAGTATGATGCCTTCTGCCCGCTCGACGACGGTGAAACCTGCGTCAATGGCCGCTTGACCCTGGGCGAGAACATCGGCGATCTCGGCGGGCTGAGCCTGGCCTACCGCGCCTATAAATTGTCGCTGAACGGGGAAGAGGACAAGGTGATCGACGGGCTGACCGGCGATCAGCGCTTCTTCCTGGCATGGGCGCAGGTGTGGCGTTCGGCGCAGCGCGAAGACAATGCCCGCCAGCGCCTGCGTACCGACCCGCACAGCCCCGAGGAATTCCGGGTGAACGGCGTCGTGCGCAACATGGATGCCTGGTACAAGGCATTCAATGTCACGCCGGACGATGCATTGTACCTGCCGCCGGAAGATCGGATTTCAATCTGGTAAGATAGATAGGCCGAACCGCGAAAGGCGCCTCTTTCCCACCGGGAAGGGGCGCCTTGTCGTTTTTGCATTTGACTTGTCAGTATGCTGCGCCATGAGCAGCGCCCATGGATATGACACTAACCGCAATCCTGCTCGGCATTGTCGAAGGGCTGACCGAATTCATTCCGGTTTCCTCGACCGGCCATCTCATCCTTGCGTCCGAATTGTTCGGTTATGACGCCAAGGAATGGGCGATGTTCAACGTCGTCATCCAACTGGGTGCCATTCTGGCCGTGGTGGTGCAATATTGGGGCACTTTCTGGAATGCCGGAATGGGCGTGCTGCGGCTGGAATCCGAAGGCCTGCGATTCGCGCGAAACATCCTGCTCGCATTCCTGCCGTCCGCCGTACTCGGCCTCGCGCTGAAGGATTATATCGACATCATGCTGGGCAGCCCCTCGATTGTTGCATGGGCGTTGATCGTGGGCGGTATCGCCATTCTCGGGATCGAAAAGATCGCCAAGCCGGGCGAAAACGGCAGCGTGGCAGATCTGCCGATCAAGCAAGTCCTGGGCGTGGGTTTCGCCCAATGCCTGGCGATGGTGCCCGGGGTCAGCCGGTCCGGCGCGACCATCATGGGCGCGCTGGCAATGGGTATCGGCCGCAAGACCGCAGCGGAATTTTCCTTCTTTCTGGCAGTCCCAACCATGATCGGTGCCTCCGCCTTGGAACTGATGACCAAGGGTGATCAGCTGGTCGCCGGAACCAGTACCGTGGGCTGGTGGGAAATTGCGGTTGGCTTCGCGGTCAGTTTCGTGGTTGCGCTGGCCGTGATCCGGCTGTTTGTCGCCTATGTCAGCCGGCACGGATTTGCGCCCTTCGCATGGTACCGGATCGTGATTGGCAGCGCTGCGGTGATCTGGCTGATGATGCGCTGATTAAACCTTCGTCTGGTCTCAAAAATGGAACCAATCCTGCCGCACCATTGTTGATAGGACATGGCACAAGCAGGACGTGATTGATGGGTTTGATAATCCTGGTGGCTCTAGGGGCGATCCTCGGCTGGCTGGCGACGATCATCATGCGCATTGAGGGCCAACACGAAATTTTGCTGAATGTGGGCGTCGGCGTCGGCGGGGCGCTGCTCTCCGGCTTGGCAATCAAAAGTGATTCCATCATCGTGGGGATCAGTGCCGGCGCATTGCTGGTGGGTGTTGCCGGATCGATTCTGGGACTGATCCTGCTGAATGTCATCCGCCGCAATACGGGCAACTAGGCTGGCTTGAACCGAGGCCCTTAAACGGGAACAGCACCGCTGCCGCGGCCCCCGCGCAGGAAATATTCCTGGGTGCCGCGCGATAGCACATCATCGACATCGATAACCGCCGAATTGGCATAGGTAAATGAAGGCGGCAGGCTGCGGTACAGCCGGTCGAAATCTCGCTCGACCGTCTGGTGATACAGGTCTTCGAAACTTTCGATCACGAAATATGTCGGCTGCAGATCGTCGATCACGTAATCGGTGCGCATCACCCGATCGACATTCAGCATGATCCGGTTGGGGCTCGCCGCTTCCAGCGCATAGACCACCTCTGCCGGGCCCGACAGAATGCCCGCGCCATAAGCGCGCAGCTCGCCCGCCTCCAGCATCAGCCCGAATTCGACTGTGTACCAGTATAGCGCGCCCAGCGCTTTCAGCCGGTTATACCGCATCGCCTTCCACCCGGCGCGGCCATATTCCTGCATATAATCGGCATAGACCGGATCGGTCAGCATCGGCACATGGCCGAATACATCGTGAAATACGTCCGGTTCCTGGATGTAATCGAAGGTTTCCCGCGTGCGGATAAAATTGCCTGCCGGAAAACGGCGGTTGGCCAGATGCCAGAAAAACACGTGATCGGGGATCAGCATCGGAACCGGGACCACGCTCCAGCCGGTCATTGCGCCCAATTCTTCCGACATGCGGCCAAATTCCGGCACGCCGCCACGGCCCAGGTCGAGTTTTTCCAGCCCTTGCAGGAATGCTGTTGCCGCACGGCCGGGCAGGACATTCATCTGCCGGGCGAACAGATCATCCCAGATTTTGTCTTCATCGGCCGAATATTCGGTCTGTTTCGCCTCCAGCCAATCATCACCAAGATGCGCAGGCTTCTTCAGCGGCGCGGCAAACACCTCCGGCGGCATATCGGGCAGAGCGCTAAAATCGCTTTCGGGTTCGATAATCGTGGCCATGATCGTATTAAGTGTCTTAGCATCCACAAAAGGCACTGACAATTGGATCACATAAACGGGAAACATGTGTGGGAAAGCTGAAACGTAACGATTACGAGGAATTGCTGGAACCGCTGGAGGAGCAGTTGGTGGCGATGGCGCGTTGGGCCAGGCACACCGGTGCGCGGATCGTGGCGGTGTTCGAAGGGCGCGACACGGCGGGCAAGGGCGGCGCAATCCGCGCGGTGTCCCAACGGCTCAATCCGCGCCAGTGCCGGGTGGTGGCGCTGGACAAGCCAAGCGAACGCGAAATGACCCAGTGGTATTTCCAGCGTTATATCGCCCATCTGCCCGCAGCCGGGGAAATCGTGCTGTTCGACCGCAGCTGGTACAACCGCGCCGGCGTTGAAAAAGTGATGGGCTATGCAGGCCAGGGACAGGTCGACAGGTTTCTGGAAGAAGTGCCGAATTTCGAACGCATGCTTGTCAAAGACGGTATCCTGCTGTTCAAATATTGGCTGACCACCGATCAGGACAAGCAGGAAGAACGGTTGAAGGAACGTCTGGAAGACCCGCTGAAACGGTGGAAACTGTCTCCCATCGATCTGGCAGCACGCGGCAAATATGCGGAATATACCGAGGCGCGCGATGCGATGCTGGACGCGACCCATAGCGATCATGCCCCCTGGACTCTGGTTGATTTCAACGATCAGAAACGCGGGCGCCTGACTCTGGTCCAGGATCTGCTCGACCGTTTACCGAATACCAATGTGGAGCCACCGCCTCTGGATTTTCCGCCGCTGGAGAATGATCCGCTGAAAGAGACTTATCGGGGATTGAAGCCGATCAAGAGCTTCGAGGGGTAATTCCGGGGGTCAGGCCCGTTCGAACACTGCGGCCATGCCCTGGCCGCCGCCGATGCACATGGTTTCCAGACCGTAGCGGGCACCGCGCCGGTGCATTTCATGCGCCATATCCGCCAGAATCCGCACTCCGGTCGCACCAATCGGGTGGCCCAGCGAAATGCCCGATCCATTGACGTTGAGCATATCCAGGCGGCTGTCATCCGCGCTCCAGCCCCAACCCTTCAGCACAGCGAGCACTTGCGGCGCGAAGGCTTCGTTGAGTTCGACCAGATCGATATCGTCCCAGCCCAGGCCGCTGCGCCCAAACAGCCGCTCCACCGCCGGAACCGGCCCGATGCCCATGCGCGATGGATCACAGCCCGCCGCAGACCAGCTGTGCAGCCATAGCATCGGTTCCAGGCCCAGTTCCTCCAATTTGTCTTCCGCCACCACCAGACAGGCTGCCGCTGCATCGTTTTGCTGGCTGGCGTTACCGGCTGTAACCACGCCGCCTTCAAGGGCACGCAACCCGCCAAGGCTTTCCATCGTGGCATCCGCGCGGAAACCTTCATCCTTTGCAAAGACCACCGGATCGCCGCGCTTTTGCGGAATTTCAACCGGCACCAATTGCGCATCGAAATTGCCTGCATCCCAAGCGGCGGCTGCGTTCAGGTGGCTGCGGACGGCATATTCGTCCGATGCTTCGCGGCTGATACCGTAATCCTTCGCCAGATTTTCGGCGGTTTCGATCATCCCGCTGATCACGCCAAAACGTTCGATCGGCTGGGACATCAACCGCCCGCGGGTCAGCCGGTCATGCAGCACCATGTCGCCAAAGCGCACGCCGCCGCGCAGATCGGTGGTGTAATGTTCGACGTTGGACATGCTTTCTACGCCGCCCGCCACCACTACATCGGCGGCGCCGGTCTGGACCATCATCGCCGCATTGACGACCGCCTGAAGTCCGGAACCACAGCGCCGGTCAACCTGATAGCCGGGGACTTCAATCGGCAGACCGGCGGCCAGCCAGCTCCAGTGACCGATTGCCGGTGCCTCGCCGCTGCCATATCCCTGGCTGAACACTACATCGTCCACCCGTGCCGGATCGATCCCGCTGCGCTCAACCAGTGCCTTGAGAATGATCGCCCCCAGCGGCCCGGCCTCCAGCGGGGCAAGCGATCCGAGGAATTTTCCCACCGGCGTGCGGAGCGGCGAAACGATGGCGGCGCGGCGTAATTTCATGGGTCAGACCTTATCACTGGTGGCGACGATCCCGGCGTCGATCAATTTTCCGAATGCACCCGAACCCATGCCCAGGATTGTGGTGAGCACTTCCTCGCTATGCTCGCCCAGATAGGGCGCGGGGCGCGGATCGGCGCGCGGGTGCGATGGCAGATTAGCGAACGAACCCGCGGCGGGATATTCGAACCCGCTGGGATTGGCGGGTGAGGGGCCGAACAGCGGATTTTCGCCTACCAATTGCGGATCGTTCGCCGCTTCATGCATGGTGCGATACCGCTCGAATGTCGCGCCTGCCGCTGCCAGCCGTTCAGCCAGCACCGGGTAATCCACCTTGTCAGCGACATGTTGGAACAACGCAAACAGCTCATCGCGGTGGGTGAAGCGGTAGTGATCGCTTTTCGCAAAACTGAGGCCAAGGCGCGCTTCGATGCCCGCAATTTCGGCTGCCAGCCCGAACGCCTCGATCAGGCCCGCCCATTGCTTGTGAGTCAGCGCAGCAACCATGAAGCGTTTGCCGTCACGGCTGCGGAAATCGCGGCCGAATGCGCCCCAGATTGCATTGCCGAGGCGCGGTCGGTCTCCGCCGCGATAGAGCATTTCAGCCATCGCCCCGCTGTTGGCGACAGTGCCGATGGCGACATCGCCCAGCGGGATGCGCACTTCGCCGCCTTCGCCCGTCTGGTCGCGGTGCCGAAGCGCTGCCATCAGCGCGAAAGCGGTATAGGCACCGGTGATGAAATCCCACGCCGGCAGCACCTGGTTGACGGGCGGCGCGTTGTCCTGATCCCAATCCTCCGGCCCGTTCATCAGCGGATAGCCGCTGGCGGCATTGACGGTGAAATCCATTGCCTGGCGCCCGTCGCCCCAACCCATGATCCGCACGGTGATCATGTCCCCGCGCCCTTCGGCCAGCCGGGCATGGGAGAGAAAACTTTGTTCGGGCACATTGGTAATCAGCTGGCCGGTCTTGCGCGCCAGATCCGCCACCAATTCGCGCCCTTCTGCGGACCGCAGATCCAGCGCGACGCTCTTCTTGGCGCGGTTCAAGTTTTCCCATGACAGCGACCGGCCTTCTTCGGTCAGCTGGTAACGATCATAATCGAGGCCCCCGCCGATCTGGTCCACCCGGATCACCTCTGCGCCCATTTGCGCGCAATAGAGGCCTGCGGTGGGCGAGGCGACGAAGCTGGATACTTCGATGATCGAAAGTCCGGAAAGAAGATTGTACATTCAGGCAGCCGCCCCGGCAGCGAATTCGCGCAGCATGTTCTTGGCGATCACCAATTGCAGGATCTGGGTGGTCCCTTCGTAAATCGTATAAATCCGGCTGTCGCGGTAGAACCGCTCGGCTTCGTATTCCGCCAGATAGCCCGCGCCGCCGTGGATCTGGACACAGCGATCGGCCACCCGGTTGCACATTTCCGATGCGAACATCTTGGCGCTGGCCGCTTCGATGATCGCCTTGCCCTTGTCGGCCTTTTCCGCCGCATCGCGCAACATGCATTCGGCGGCGTAGATTTCCGTCTTGCTGTCTGCCAGCATCGCCTGAATCAGCTGGAAATTGGCGATTGGTTCGCCAAACGCCTTGCGTTCACTGGCATAACGCAGTGCGGTGTCGAGAATACGCTGGGCATAGCCGGTGGCGGCCGCCCCCACCGACAGGCGGCCATTGTCGAGGCTCTGCATCGCGGTGGCAAAGCCCTTGCCTTCTTCCCCGCCGAGCAGCGCATTGCCGGGCAATTTCACCTCGTCGAGATAGATATCGGCAATCTGGCTGCCCGATTGGCCCATCTTCCTGTCCGGCTTGCCGACTGAAATGCCCTGGCTGTCCATCGGCACCAGAAAGGCGGAGACATGGGCATTCCTGGGCAGGGCTTCCTGGTTGGTGCGCGCCATGATCAACCCAAGTTTGGCATGCGGCGCATTGGTGATGTAGCGTTTCGAACCATTGAGGACATAGCCATTGCCTTCGCGCCGGGCGGTGGTCGCCATCGCCGCACTGTCGGAACCCGAACCGGGTTCGGTCAGGCCGAAACAGGCGATTTCACCGGCGGCAAGTCGGGGCAGCCATTCGGCCTTCTGTTCCGGCGTGCCGGAATGTTTCAATGCCGAACAGACCATCCCGAGATTGATCGAGGCGGTCGAGCGATAGGCCGGCAGCGCATAGCTGAGCACGCGGATGGTTTCGACATATTGCGGCACATTCATGCCCGAACCGCCATATTCTTCCGGCATGGTCAGGCCGAACAGCCCCATTTCGCGCATTTCATCGATCAGATCATCCGGGATCCGGTCATTGGCGATCACACCGGCTTCTGCCGGGATCAACCGTTCGCGGACATAGCGTTTTAGCTGGTCGATGAACTGGCCAAAAATCTCTGGGTCCATGCCGGTACTGGCCATTAATCTGTCCTATTTGACCCGCTGATGTTCAGGCGGGCGTATTTGGGGGTGTTCAATCTGTCTGCGCCGGGCCTTCGGAAGATGGAGACGATTCCGTTTCAGGCATTTCCGGCTCCGGCGGAAGCTGGCGCGCATCGAGCATTTCAGCCGCTTCGTCGAGCGCCCGCGCTTCGCCCACGGTCACCCCGCCGGGGCCAGGATCATTATCTGCCTGGCCGCAGGCCGCCATCATGAAAATCGATGCGAGAGCCACAATCCGTTTCATTTCGCCACCATAGCGTGATGGATGAAAAGGAAAAGCGGGCGGATCGTTTTCACGATCCGCCCGCTTCCATCTTTTTGCCGAAAGGTTCAAATTTTCAGCGTCTGGCTTAATTGGGCGCTGCGGGTGTCTTGGGAGCAGTGGGTGTGCTGCCTGTCATCGCCTGAATTTCTGCAGCGGCAGCCGCCGCCGCGTTCCCCGCAGCATCGGCCTCGTTTTCGACAGTTTCGCTCGGGTTTGTGGTTGCAGCTTCAACCGCATCGGCATCCGGATCGGCAGCGGGTTCTTCTACCACCGGTTCCATCGCATCGTTGGCGGGCATTTCAACGGTATCGGCTTCCGACTCGACCGATGCATCGTCGGAACTGCCGCAAGCGGCCAGCGCCAGCGCGGAAAGCGAAGCGAAGGCGAGTGTAGTGATCTTGTTCATAAAAATATTCTCCCGAAAGTTGCCGCTGCCTTCTAGCGAGGAGCCTATGGCGGGGCAAATACCAATTCTCCACCGCCAATCGGGGTGCAGGGCATTCACCCCCCGGCGTGCATCTGCCATGGACTGCGCCATGCACGACCCCCAGTCTTATCCCCGGCCCGATAATGTCCCAGAGCAATCCCCAGCTTTGCAACAATCGCTGTCGTTGGACGATGCCAGGGTCCGGCTGAAAAGCATCTTCGGCTTCGACGAATTTCGCGGCCGCCAGCCCGAAGTGATGGAGCGGGTCCTGGCCGGCAAATCGACGCTGGCGGTAATGCCGACCGGCGCGGGCAAATCGCTGACCTATCAATTGCCCGCCACCATGATGCCCGGGACCTGCGTGGTAATCTCTCCGCTGATTGCGCTGATGCATGATCAATTGCGTTCTGCCCGCGCCAACGGCATCCGCGCCGCCACCCTGACCAGCGCCGATGCCGATTGGCGCGAAACGATGGACGCCTTTCGCGCGGGCCAGCTCGATCTGCTGTATGTCGCGCCGGAACGGGCGAGCCAACCGGGTTTTCGCGATATGCTGAATAGCGCGCCGATCGCCCTGTTTGCCATCGACGAGGCGCATTGCGTGTCCGAATGGGGGCATGATTTCCGCCCCGATTACCGTCAGCTCCGCCCGCTGATGGATGCTTTCCCCAAGGTGCCCCGGCTGGCGCTGACGGCAACTGCGGACGAACACACCCGCGCCGATATCCTGGCGCAGCTGGGCATCCCTAAAAACGGGATGATCATCGCGGGTTTTGACCGGCCCAACATCCGCTACACCATCCGCCACCGGGACAGCGCGGCCAAGCAGATCGAGCGGCTGATGGCCGAAATCCCCGGCCCCGGCATCGTTTATGCGCCAACCCGCCGCAAAGTGGAGGCGCTGGCCCAGCAATTGGCCAAGGCAACTGGCCGGCCCGTTCGGCCCTACCACGCCGGCCTGCCGGCAGAAGTGCGCAGCGCCAACCAGGCGGCATTCGTGGCGAGCGAGGATATGGTGATCTGCGCCACGATCGCGTTTGGAATGGGAATCGACAAGCCCGACGTGCGCTTCGTCGCCCATGCCGGGATCCCCAAGTCGATCGAAGCCTATTATCAGGAAACCGGCCGTGCGGGCCGCGACGGCGATCCGGCAACCGCAGTGATGCTGTGGGG
>JAGXGU010000182.1 GCA_024636575.1 Altererythrobacter sp. | reverse complement strand
TTTCCGGTATTCTGGACAGTTGAACTTGCGCCGGCCTATTTTGCTTTGGGAATATCAATCGAGCGCAGCAGATATGTGCCTTTGATGGTGCGGATTTTGTTGTAAAGTTCGCGCACCGTCTTGTTGCTCTGTTCGATATTGGCGTCGCCCCATGCCTTCATGAAGGCATCATAGCGAGCCTTGTTCGGCCCGATGTCGGATGTATTGGCCATCCGGATGGTAAGCACCAGATTGAAGCCATCACTGTCGCCATAGGGCACTTCGTAGATGCCGTAATCTACGATATGGCCCAATTCCTTGGCGACCTCGTTTGCCGCAACCCACGTGCCGCGCAAACCTTCGAAATAGGTTTCCATCATGCCTTCATCAACTTTGACCAAGGTCATTTCGATAACGCCGTCAGATGGGGTGTAATCTTCGTAGATCGTCAATTGCGCTGCGGCAGGTGTCGCAATTGCGAGAACTGCCGATGCGGCAATCGCAAGCCCTGAACGGAATAGAATAGTTTTCAAATTTGCCTCCTGAAATATTAGATAAAGCACCTAATTCAGTGTGAGGCGACCCGGTTTTAACCCTTACACGCGTCGATAATGCATAGTGCCCGATAAAGAGTCAAATCCAAGAAAAATTCTTATGGATGCAGAAGTATCGAAGCGTGCTTTCAGCTCGCTTCTGCAGCTTTACTTTGCAGCTGGACGTAGTTTTCCAGGCCCATGCGCTCGATCATGTCGAATTGTTTTTCCAGGAAATCGACATGTTCTTCCTCGCTTTCGAGGATCCGGGCGAAGATTTCACGAGTGACGTAGTCACGGACCGACTCGCAATATTCGATGGCGTCCTTCAGCAGCGGGATCGCTTCGTGCTCCACCGCCAGATCGGCCTTGAGGATTTCCTCTACCGTCTCGCCGACTTTCAATTTGTGCAGCGCCTGAAAATTCGGGAGCCCATCGAGAAACAGGATGCGTTCCGCCAGGGTATCGGCGTGCTTCATTTCGTCGATACTTTCGTGCCGTTCGTATTCGGCGAGTTTGTGGACACCCCAATTGTCCAGCACGCGGTAATGCAGCCAGTACTGATTGATCGCGGTCAGCTCGTTGGTGAGCGCCTTGTTCAGATATTCAATGACCTTGGCATCGCCCTGCACACGATTTCTCCTGACTGAAATTCAGTGAAATTATGCGCGGCTGGCGGCGTTGTGACAAGGGAAAGGTTCCGCAAAACCCGGAAAATCCGCCATTTGCGAGTGATTTGCGTTAGTAAAAGAATCACTCTGCGTAGACTGGTTCCCCGGCCAATTCGAAGCCCAATTCCCGTTCTTCGAACAGGATGGCTTCGGCATCATCGATACAGCTGCCGCAATTCGGGCGCTTGCCCAGTGCGGCATAGGCCGCTTCCGCATCACCGCCACAATGCCGCGCAACCCGGCGCAGTTCGCTTTCCCTGATGGCATTGCAGATGCAGATGTACATGCACACTCTCCAGACGATTCGCCCGAAGGCTTGCCCGAGGTGTTACTGCGACTTAGTCGCAATAGCAAGCAAGGAATATTACCTCGTGATAGGAAGCAGCTTCCAATAGGTCAGGCAGCGCCACAACCATTCCAATGGTCCGTAGCGGAAACGATCAAGCCACGGCTTCGACCACAGCAGCATCAGCGCCCATGTGGCGATCACCACCAGATAAAGCTGCGGCCTGTCCAAACGACCGAACAGCCCCCCTGCCCAGCCATGAAACACCAGCAGCATGACGATCGAAGTCCCCAGATAATTGGAAAATGCCATGCGCCCGGTTGCGATCACCCGCTGACCAAGCCATCCTGACACGCGCGCCCCGAACAGGCAAAGCAGTGCCAGCAGACCCAGAACAACTGGCAATCGCGGCAGGGGGGACAAACCCAGAAATGCTGCCAAGGTGCCCCAATAGGTAAAACCTTCGCGCATTGCCCATAGCGCAATCGGCAACGTAAGCGCGCTTCCCGCGATTACGCCGATCCAGCCCCAAATCCGAACCTTGCGAGGGTCCATCCTGCCATCGAACAAGCCCATATTGAACAGTGCCATGCCGATCAGCATCAGCGGCAGCGTTTCGAAGGAGAACAGGATCAGTTGTGAAAATGGCTGGGCCCCGTGTTCGACAAAATTATGGCGCACGAAATCGGCATATGTGCCGCCCTGAATGATCGCGGTCTCAGTGACCCCTTCGGCCAATTCGTGGTTCTTCTGCAATTCCATGTCGCTGCGCATTTCCGAGTAGGGAGCCTTTGCCCCCAAATCGGTTTCGGCAACCAGATAAGGGAAACCCATCGCACCCAGAAACATCATCGCCCCGACCAGATAGCCGAGCACGCCGACCACCAATTGGGTCTTAGCCTGCCAGCGCACGCACGCCATCGCAGCCACACCGCTGATTGAATAGAGGATCAGAATGTCCCCCCTCCAAAGGAAGTAAAAGTGGATCAGGCCAAATATCAGCAACCAGAACAACCGCCGCGCCTGCAGCCAGCGCGTCGCCCCGCGCGCCCACACCTTCTGCATGAACAGCATCAGGCCTGCACCGAACAGCAGGGTGAACAGTCCGCGCATTTTTCCGTCGATCAGCAGGAATTGGCCAACCCACATCCAGTCTGCGGCCTCTCCATGCGGCACTGTGAAGGCATCGGGATACATATAGGCTGCAAATGGCTGACCAAAGGCGACGATATTGGCCGACAGGATGCCCATCACCGCAATGCCGCGAATGAAGTCGAGGCTGAGCAGCCGGTCAGCAGCCGGAGTGATGGGGGCCGCGTTCTGGTCTGGAGTGGCCGCCTCCCCAGATACGGCATTTTGCGGATTGTCCATTGATACCCCCCTTAACAGGCAGGCAAGGACATAGCATCAAGGGAAAAACCGGCAAGGCTGCTGGGGCCCGGCGGCATGGGCAGTCGCTCAACACCTTCCGAAGTATCGCGTTGTCCGGGACCGCTCTACCGGGTGACCAGGCACCCTTGTCCGGCACGCTTCAGGCTGGCGCAGGCTTGATCGGCGGCGGCGCGGGTGGGGTACCCCCCGGCCAGCAGTCTGGTTAGCCTGCCAGTGGGAACGAGCAGCCGGACCTTGCCCGCCAATTCGCTGCGTGATGACAGTTGGCGCCACAATTTCTCTGCATTCCCATCAACGGAAAATGCCCCGAGTTGCACCTTCCACGGCCCTGATGTTGCCGCTGGCGGCTGCGCCGTGGGCGGCGGAGCAGGTTTTGGCTGCGGCTTCGCCACGGGGTCAGTTGTCGCCTGGCTGTTCGGCCCCAAATAATCAGCTCCAGCCTTGGCCGGGCTTTCGGTGCCCGTGGCGCGCGCTGCCTCGGCAATAGCAGTCTGCGCGGTCGCCACAGACGGCGGCGCTGCGGCGAATGCCTGTCCGGGCATGTCGACACCAAGATCAACTGCGGCCAATTGGGCCGAACGCTTGGCATCGGCTTCGCGTTTGAGCACCTGCGCCAGGATCTGCGCCTGTTCGCGTTCCGCGCGCGGAATGAATTCATCCATCTGTTTGATCGCGGCGGAAGCTTGCGGCAAACCGGCGGAATTGGACAGTGTCAGCAATGCGTAGGCGCGCGCCCAGTCCCTGGGCAAAAGATCGCCGTTGAAATGCGCCAGGCCGATAAGATATTGCGCGCGCGGATCACCCCGTTCGGATGCAGCGGCAAGAAAGGGCATGGCGGCTTCGCGTCGGCCATCTTGAAACAATAACAGCCCGTAATTGTCCGCTGCCCTCAGATGACCCTGCGCGGCGGCCTTGGCATACAGCATTTCTGCCTGCGCCGGATCGGCCGCCACCCCGCGGCCCAGCCGATATGCCTGCGCAAGGTTGAACTGTGCATCGGGATCGCCCTGCGCGGCCGGTTCGCGCCATTCACGCACTGCAGTAGAAAAATCGCCTGCCGCCCACGCATCAACGCCCGCTTTGACATCGGCAAATGCAGGACCGGCTACAGCCAGACCCGCGCCGCCCGCAATGCAAAGGCTGACAGCATATAAAATGGCACGCGCATGTTTCATCGATCCACCGATCCCTTGTCGTACCGCAACGCAAAGCTGCGGTAACAAAGCTGTTCCGGCCGCCAACCCGGCTTGTTTGCTAATGCTTCATAGTAAACCACCAGTTAGCAAGGAGTTTATGCGGGCAAATTTTTCGCAAGGAACTGGGCTGCGCGATTCAAGAAGGTCAGCCAAATCAGCCGAAAATGGTGCACCGGCCCAAACAAGTGCCGCCCCGCGTTAACTTAAAATTAGTTGTATCCTGCGATTTCCATTGGCGACCCGCAGTGGTGCGGTGACGGCAGACGGAATTTCAGGGGGATCGCGCTTTGCGTGTATTGGCATTAGCTTCGCAGAAGGGTGGATCTGGCAAGACCACACTCTCAGGCCATCTGGCCGTCCAGGCGCAGCGCGCCGGGGCCGGACCGGTTGTGCTGATCGACATCGATCCACAAGGTTCGACTGCCGATTGGTGGAACGAGCGGGAGGCGGAATATCCGGCCTTTGCCCAGACAACCGTGGCGCGCCTCGCGTCCGATTTGCAGATCTTGCGCCAGCAGGGTTTCAAACTGGCCGTGATCGACACGCCGCCAGCCATTACCATGGCCATCCAGTCAGTTATCGGTGTCGCCGAACTGATCGTCGTACCGACCCGGCCAAGCCCGCACGATCTTCGTGCCGTTGGCGCAACCGTTGATCTGTGCGAACGCGCCGGAAAGCCGCTGGTATTCGTGGTCAATGGCGCAACACCCAAGGCCAAGATCACATCGGAAGCTGCCGTCGCCCTGTCCCAGCATGGCACCGTTGCCCCCATCACGCTCCATCACCGGACCGATTTTGCCGCCTCGATGATCGACGGCCGCACAGTCATGGAAGTGGACCCCGAAAGCCGGTCCTCTGCCGAAGTCGCAGCGCTGTGGAATTACATCGCCGACCGGTTGGAAAAGAATTTCCGCCGCACAATTTTCGCAGCTCCAAACATGTCCGCGCAGGCTTCGGGAGCCAGCCGTCCAGGTGGTGGCTTCGGTCGCCGCGTCGCCCAGTGAGCGCAGGTCCAGCCAAGATGAACGACGCTTCCTTTGCTTCGCTGAGCCCGACCCTGCTCGCCCGGAAAGGCGGCGCCCGGCCAGCCATGCGTCCGCAACATGGCGGGATGCTCGGCTCCATCGGCTCGGGCCAGGACGTATCTTCCGACGGTGGCCTCGACGATCTCGGCTGGAATGACATGGGCGATGAACACGCCCCCCATCATGATGCGGATGTGATCAAGTTGACCCCATCACCAATGAATGAGGAAACTGCTGCCCAGGCGCGGCAGATGGATAAACAGTCGGGTGCCAAACTGGCCGAATTTGCTGTTTCCAGCAGTCCCGCACGCGATCAGCAGGACGTTCTGGCCAAACGAATCGAAAGAAAATCGCCCACGATCCTGTCTGACGCCATCATGTCTAACGATGATGATGTGGACGATGATCAAGATGAGCCTGGCTTTGCCGCCGAATATGCGGCCGAGCATGTGTTTGAAGACAATCTCGGTCTCGGCGATGTCGAATATGACGAAGATGATTTCGCAGGCTCCGGCGTCGAAATGCATGATGCGCCCGCACCCGAAGCGGATCATGGTTCTTCGCGAACCATCACTTCTGACAAGCCATCGGACAACGTCCCGCAATTGAAAGTTGTAAATGCGCAGCATCCGCTCCGCGCACATCGTGTTGCCGCCGTCGATCAGGGCAAGCGCGCCGCTTTCACCTTGCGTCTGGATGCCGAACGGCATCTGCAACTGCGCCTTGCCAGCACCATCAGCGGGCAGAGCGCACAACAGATCGTAACCGGTGCGTTGGACGCATTCCTGGCCGCAATGCCCGAACTTGCAACGCTTGCCGCTCAGGTAAAGCGGCCGGGCGCCGAAAATAGCTAAACAGGGGACAGACCATGAGCCGATCCGCACATAACGCCCGATTCGTCACGCTGGCAGTAACGACCGCCCTCGCCACTTCGGCGCTGGCTGGTTGCACGACCACTGCTGCACCGCGCGCCGATATGTCGGCGGGCAAGGCGCAGACCGCACTTGCCAAGGGGCAAGCGGACAAGGCGCTGAGCCACGCAGAATCAGCAGTGCTCGCCGAACCCCGTAACGCATCCTACCGGGCCATGTTGGGCGCGGCCTACATGGAAGCTGGCCGGTTCCAGTCCGCCGCCACCAGTTTTAACGATGCACGGGCGCTGGGCGATGACAGCCCGCGCACCGCGCTAAGCATGGCATTGGCGCAAATTGCCGCCGGTGATGCCCGCGCAGCACACAGCCTGCTGAACGAGTACCGCGACGATCTCGATCCTGCCGACCTGGGCCTGGCCCTGGCGCTGGCAGGCGATGCCAACCAAGGCGTACATATCCTGTCCAACGCCATCCGCAGCGGACACAATGACGCGAAAACCCGCCAAAATCTGGCCTATGCCTTCGCTCTCAAGGGTGACTGGCGTTCGGCCCGCGTTATGGCCGCAGAAGACGTTCCCGGAGATCAGATCAATAGCCGGATTGCCGAATGGGCCAGCACCGTTGCCCCGGAAGATTTCCACCGCCGCATGGCCAAATTGCTGGAAGTGCCGGTAGTTGGCGATAGCGGCCAGCCTGCACAGCTTGCGCTTGCCAACACGCCCAGCACGCAGCAGATGGTGGCGGAAGCTGCCGCCGAAATACCGGTCGCCGCGCCTGAGGCCGCTCCGGTCAAGGCCCCTGCGCCTGCAATGGCAATGGCGAACCCCAACACTCCACGCGAACTGCCGCCGCTGGCAAGCTATACATTTGCCCCGCAAACCGTCGCGGCACCTGCCCCGCGCCCGGTAACGGCACCTACCCCGGCCAGCGCAGAGGCCCGGCCTGCAAATTTCAGCGAAGCATTCGCCGCCCCGGCACCTTCCGCCGCTTCGCCTGTTTCACACCGTGCTGTTTCGAAACCGGCAGCCAAGAAAGCTTCCGCCCGCACCGCAGCCCGCGGCCCGGCGGGGCGCGGCGATCACATGATCCAGCTTGGTTCCTTTTCCACCAGGGAACAGGCCCAGCGCGCGATCGGCGTTTATGCCAAGCGTTATGCCAATCTCGACCAATATGACATGGTCATTTCCGAAGCCCGCGTGAACGGCAAGACATACTGGCGCGTTGCCGCTGGTGACATGGGCAAGAGCGAGGCCCGCTCGATCTGCTCCGGCGTCAAAGCGCGCGGTTACGGCTGCATCGCCTACGCCGCCGCCACCCCGCTGCCTGGCGCAGTGGATGCCGGGGTCCGGATGGCCCACCGCTAGGATATTCTCCTGACTTACAGCGAAACTGCCCCGCCCCTGCAAAGAGGCGGGGCTTTTTTCATGCTGGGAATGTCCACCAACGAACGGTTGAACCCGCCACCGGAAACCGCAAATGAAGGGAGTTGTTACGCTTCCATTTGTTTCCAGCCGGAACATAAGCCCCGACCGTTTGTTATGGAGTACAGCGGTCGTGAAACGCGATCGCGGCAAATTTGGATTGGAGTGATCAAATGCGCGGCATTATCGGAACCATCATAACCGTCGTGGTTATTGTAATTGTTCTCAGGGTTTTAGGGGTCCTTTAGAAGAAGCTTTCCCCCACCGCGCTGCCCATTGGTGGCAAAGTCGCCTGGAGGGATTTGCATTCGGTTGATGCCTGATCAATTCTGATTTTCACCTGGGAAATTGGTTTCGGCGAAATGCCTCGATCCTGCGGCAGTTAGCTGGAACTCAAGCCTACGCTAAACCGTTGATCTACCAGACAGCCGAACTGGCTGCCTTTTTACAAAAGGAGATCAATAATGGGTGAACTAACCGACAAGGCAAAGGGTGCCGGCAACGAGATTGCCGGCAAGGTCAAGCAACAATCAAATGATCCCGAGACACGTGCCGAAGGCCATGCCCAGGAACGCAAGGGTGAGGCACAGAACCTCAAGGGCAAAGTCAAAGGCGCTTTCGGCGATAAAATCTGACGCCTGAAGATAATCGAGGGGCGTCCGCAATAGCGGCGCCCCTTTTTCTGTGTCCGATCCGTTTGCTTAGCCGACCAGTTCGCTCGTCAGCCAATTGCGGAGTTTGGGTCTAAACGCGAACCCCGCCCTTCCACAACGCGGTTACCCTTCCCTGAGT
The DNA here is from genome assembly GCA_024636575.1 of Altererythrobacter sp. Lineage (GTDB taxonomy): Bacteria > Pseudomonadota > Alphaproteobacteria > Sphingomonadales > Sphingomonadaceae > Allopontixanthobacter. The sequence continues at coordinate 11,086 of JAGXGU010000182.1, read as the reverse complement.
CGGCTGCCCGTCGAACGGCGTGTTGCCGGCGCTCGCTTCCATCTTGCGGCTGTCGATGACCCACGGCTTTTCCGGATCGATGAGGGCAATATCTGCCTCATACCCTTCGCGCAGAATACCCGCCTCCACACCCAGCAGACGCGCCGGGGCGCTGGCTATCAGGTCGAAGGCGCGGGAAAGGTCGATGACCTCGTCCCGCACCAGCGTCAACACCATGGCCAGCAGCGTTTCCGCGCCTGCCATGCCCGGCTGCGCATCCGCAAACGGCAATCGTTTATCCTCCGGTCCGCGCGGATCGTGGCCCGACGAAATCACGTCTATCGTACCGTCGCCGATTGCCTCTCGCACAGCTTCGCGGTCGCTTTCCGGCCGCAAAGGCGGGGACAGACGGGCGAAGGTGCGGAAATCTGCTGTGGCGAGATCGGACAACATGAAATGTGCCGGTGTCACGCCACCGGTCACCGCCAGCCCGCGCGCCTTGGCCTGACGAATCAGTTCGAGTGCGGTTTTGGTGGTCACCTGCCGGAAATGCACCTTTGCCCCCGACATTTCGGCCAGGGCGATGTCGCGCGCAACAGCCAGTGCCTCAGCTTCGGCGGGCGCACTGGGAAGGCCAAGCCGTGTCGCCATTTCGCCAGCAGTCGCCGCTGCCGGACCGGTCAGCCCCGCATCTTCGGCATGGCATACCACCACCAGATCCAGCATCGCGGCATATTGCAGCAGCCGCAGCATTGCGCCGCTATCGCCGATCCATTGCCGCCCTGTTGCCACACCGCGGGCGCCCGCTTCGCGCATCAGGCCAATCTCGGCCAGTTCGCTGCCGCCCAGCCCCTTGGTCGCGGCGGCAAGCGGGTGGACCCAGAAATCGGGCTTACCGCTTTGCGCCACGAACCGCACGCGGCTGGGCACATCAAGCGGCGGCGATTGATCGGGCATCAGCGCCGCGCGGGTGATCCCGCCGAAATGAAACGCAGGCTTGTCCACCGCGAACACGCCGAAATCGACCAGGCCGGGCGCAATCAGTTGTCCCTTGGCGTCCAGCACCTCGTCGCCGTCCAGCGGGCTGATGTCACCCAGAGCGGCAATCCGGCCATCGACCAGGCGAACCCCGCCCTTGGTTACGCCGCCGCCCAGGACCAGTCTGCCGCCGGTGATCGTCAGGGGTGTTGGTTGTTTCATGCCCAATGCCCCGTGTTCACTGTACCACTCCATCCGGGCACGCCGCGTGCACGCCGGGTCAGCACATCCAGCGCCGCCATGCGGATCGCCACGCCCATTTCCACTTGCCGGGTGATGATCGACCGGTCGATCAGATCAGCTACTTCGCTATCGATCTCAACCCCGCGGTTCATCGTTCCGGGATGCATCACCAGCGCATCGGGCGCGGCATTGGCCAGGCGTTTCTGCGTCAGGCCGTACAAATGGTGATATTCGCGCGGGGACGGGATGAACTGCCCTTCCATCCGCTCGGTCTGGAGGCGCAGCATCATGATCACATCGCTGCCTGCCAGTGCCTCGTCGAAATTGCTGAAAGTGGTCACGCCCATCCGCTCTATCCCCACCGGCATCAGCGCAGGCGGCGCGCACAGCCGGACATTCGCGCCCAGCGCAGTCAGACACAGCACGCCCGACCGCGCCACCCGGCTATGCAGGATATCGCCGCAGATGGTCACGTTCATGCCGGTAAAATCATCCGCAGCCTCGCCCCGGGCGCGCAGGGCGTGGCGCAGCGCCAGCGCATCCAGCAGCGCCTGTGTCGGATGTTCATGGCTGCCATCGCCCGCATTCAGCACCGGACAATCGACCTTGCTGGCAATCAGCGCCACCGCGCCCGAACTGCCGTGGCGGATCACGATCCCGTCCGCCCGCATGGCGTTCAGCGTAATCGCGGTATCGATCAGCGTTTCGCCCTTCTTCACGCTGGATTGCGCCGCGTGCATATTAACCACGTCGGCCCCCAACCGCTTGCCCGCGATCTCGAAGCTCAGCAGGGTGCGGGTGGAATTTTCGAAGAAGGCATTGATGATCGTCAGCCCCGCCAGCGTATCATTATGCTTGGATGGCCGCCGGTTAAACTCGACCCACTGTTCCGCTTCGTCCAGCAGGTACAGGATTTCGTGGCGTTCCAGCTGGGCGATGCCCAGCAGGTCGCGATGCGGAAACGCCGCGCCGCCCGAAGGATAGCGGCCAGCGAACGATGATTTTTCTATCGATGTCATTAAAGCCAAGTCCCTAGTCGAACGCTGTATGTCGCTCAAGCGGTTTCGGCTGGCATGAAAGCCAGCTTATTACTATTGTCTGCCATCCAAAAGATAATCGGGGTTATTGTTACATGGGTTTCGCACGCAAGGTCTGGCATCTTCTGGTCGCGGTGAAGGACGGGCTCAGCCTGGTTTTCCTGCTGCTGTTCTTTGCGCTGCTGTATGCAGTGTTGACCGCACGGCCCAGCCCGGCGCAAATCCGTGACGGCGCATTGCTGCTGGAACTCGACGGTATTGTGGTCGAGGAAAAATCGCTCATCGATCCGATTGAAGCTTTGCTGTCGGGATCGGACCTGATCGGCGAATATCAGGTACGAGATATGGTGCAGGCGATCGAGGCGGCGGCGCGGGATGACCGGATCAAGGCCATCGTGATCGACATGACCAAATTCATGGGCGGCGGCCAGGTACACCTGCAGGCGATCGGCGAAGCGCTGGACCGTGCCAGGGCGGCGGACAAGCCGGTGCTGACCTATGCCGTGGCTTACAGCGACGATGCAATGATGCTGGCCGCGCATGCCAGCGAAGTATGGGTAGATCCGCTGGGCGGCGCGGTGATCACCGGCCCTGGCGGTTCGCGGCTGTATTACAGCGAACTGCTGGACAAGCTCAAGATCAAGGCGCGGGTATACAAGGTCGGCACCTATAAATCGGCGGTTGAACCCTATTTCCGCAATTCCATGTCACCCGAAGCGCGGGAGAATTACGAGGCGCTATACGGATCGCTGTGGGAAGAATGGCAGGCCAATGTGAAGAAGGCCCGCCCGCAATTGAAAATGGATCTGGTGACGAAGACCCCGGCGGAATGGATCGCTGCCAGCAATGGCGATCTGGCGCAGGCCGCGCTTGCGGCCGGATTGGTCGACAAGTTGGGTAGCCGCACCGAATTCGGCCAGCATGTTGCCGAAATCGTCGGAGAGGACCCGATTGACAATACACCGGGCGCCTATGCCCATACCGAATTCAAACCCTGGCTGGCCGATAATGCCCCTTCCAAGCAGGGCAAGACCATCGGTGTGGTGACAATCGCTGGCGAAATCGTCGACGGCGATGCCGGCCCTGGCACTGCTGGCGGTGACCGGATTTCTGCAGTGCTGGACGATGCGCTGAAAGATGATCTGGCTGCACTGGTCGTGCGGGTCGATTCCCCTGGGGGGTCGGTGCTGGCGTCCGAAGAAATTCGCCGGGCGATCCTGAGGCACAAATCGAAGGGCATCCCCATTGCCGTGTCGATGGCCAATCTGGCGGCAAGCGGTGGATATTGGGTATCCACCCCGGGCGACCGCATTTTCGCAGAGCCGGAGACGATCACCGGTTCAATCGGCATTTTCGCGGTCATCCCCACCTTTGAAGATGCCGCCGCGGAAGTGGGCGTGAATGCCGATGGTGTGCGGACTACGCCGCTGTCGGGCCAGCCGGACCTTGTGGCCGGGTTCACCCCGGAAGTGGATTCCATCCTGCAAAGCGCGATCGAAGACGGTTATCGCCGTTTCCTCACCCGTGTTGCAAAATCTCGCAAGATGACCAACGCACAGGTCGACAATATCGGCCAGGGCCGCGTCTGGGATGGCGGCACCGCCCGCCAGATCGGGCTGGTCGATCAATATGGCGGGATCGAGGATGCGATTGTCTGGGCCGCCAAGCAGGCCGAACTGGAAACGGGCAATTGGCATGTCAAATATCTGGGCGAAGAGATCAATCCTTACGAATCGCTGATCCAGTCGCTGGTATCAGGCGGTTCGCAAGCGCGCAGCGCGGGTGGACAGGATTTGTTCGGCATGGTCGCAATGCGCCAGCAGGCGCTGGCTGGACAGGCGGCGATGGACCTTCATAGATTGCTCGGCAGCCGGGGGATGCAGGTATATTGCCTTGAATGCCCGGTATCGCCCCGCACCCAAGCAGAAGCGCGCGAGCCCCGGGGTTGGTTCGCATCCTTCGCGAAAATGCTGCTGGATTAAACCCCGCAGGACTTGTCATTCAGCCAGTGGCATGGCAATGGCCCGCCCCTGGCTGAAGATGCACTGTAAAAGGCACCTCATAGCGGGCGCGTAGCTCAGTGGTAGAGCACACCCTTCACACGGGTGGGGTCGCAAGTTCAATCCTTGCCGCGCCCACCATTTAAGCTTCTGATTCTTCACATTTTTATCTATTCGATAAATTGAGCAGAGAATTTTCCCCACTGCATCCCCACCCGCGAATGCCAAAAATCCTACTTTGGCTAGGTATCCGTCGGTCGCACCACGATTTGCCGGTATTTTTGCTATAAGGAAGCGGGGGGGCAAATTCTATCACCGAGCCGCTTGATCTATAGTCCGGCCTTCCTCGGCACAAAAAGTCTGAGAAAACTCTGAAATTGTTGACAAGATAAGTAGGACCCACCCTTGATCAGCCCCTCAATCTGTGGGAGCAATCGGCAGTGTCCAAAAGCAATCAGAAGATAGTCGCCCTTCGCCAGCCGCTTGGTCATCAGATCGTGTGTTCTTCCCAGAGTCAGCTTTGCGCCCCACGAACGGTCATTGGACTGCCTTTCACGGCTACCCAAGCTAACGCGATCGACTTTGTCGATCACATCATCGACAAGTTCCCCTTCCGTATACGAGAAATCAGAACCGATATATGGTCATGAATTCCAGGCCAAGTTCCACTGGCACGTCGAAGACCTCGGCATCCGTCATGCTTACATCAAACGTGGCACGCCCCAACTCAACGGAAAAGTGGAACGATCACACCGCTCCGACGGCCAGGAATTTTACCAGCTGCTTAGCTATAAAGGCGACCTCGATCTGGAAGCCAAACTCGATCAATGGGAGCACTTCTATAACTTCCATAGGCCGCACGGCGCCTTCAAAGGGAAAACACCCCATGAAGCGCTTCGTGAAAGGCTATAATCGCATGCGGTGAATATCTCGCCAGTCACTCGATGTTACAATTCGTACCCGCGATGACAAATCTGCTGGCCTATATTTTTGGAAGCAGGCACCTTATCCTTAGCCGAATTGACCAGGGAACCAGATACACCGTGCGAAATATCCTCCTTACATCCGCCGCTCTTATCGCCGCTGCCGCAGCGCAGCCTGTGCTGGCCGGAGATCATCCGGTCGCCGAAGCGCAAACGCTTGAGCTGAGCAAACAGGCGATTGCCCTGCGATCGGTGCGCGGAGACGGCAATCAAACGGGTGAAGTTGCAGCGCTGTTTCGCGATGCCCTGCTGGCCGGCGGTTGGGCCGCCGATGACATCGTGATAGAGCCGCTGGACGACACCGCTTTTCTGATTGCCACCTGGCCCGGCAGCGATCCCTCGCCGGGGCCGATTGTCATTTCCGCGCATATGGATGTGGTCGAGGCGAAACCGGAAGATTGGGAGCGCGATCCGTTCACTCCGGTGATCGAGGACGGCTATCTGTTCGGCCGCGGGGCGAGCGATACCAAGTTCGACGGCGCGCTCGCGATTGCCTCGATGATCGAGCTGCGGCGGCAGGGGTTCAAGCCCAAGCGCAGCATTGTGATCGCCTATTCGGGTGACGAAGAAACCACGATGGCAACCTCCAAAGTGATCGCCGAGCGGCTGAAGAATGCCCATGTGGTCCTCAATGTCGATGGCGCTTCGGGCACGTTCGATGAGAAAACCGGCAAGCCGAAATACTGGAGCTGGCAGGGCGGCGAGAAGAGCTACGTCGATTTCCAGCTAGAGATCACCAATCCCGGCGGCCACAGTTCTGCCCCGCGTGATGACAATGCGATTGCTGAGCTGTCACAGGCACTGGTGCGGATCGGTGCCTATCGCTTCACACCTGAGCTGAACGACATCACCCGCGCCTATTTCGAGAAGGCCGCCCCGCTTGAGAAGGACCCTCTGAAAGCGCAGGCTATGCAGGCCTTTGCCGCCGATCCCACCGATCCTGCGGCCATCGCAGTACTGCGCGCCGATCCGTACTCTATCGGCAAGATCGAGACGACCTGCGTGCCCACAATGGTCAATGGCGGTCATGCCGAAAACGCGCTGCCCCAGCGCGCCACAGCAATCGTCAATTGCCGCGTATTTCCCGGCCACAGCTTCGCCGAGATCATGGAAGAGTTGAAAGTGGTGGCGAATACGCCGCAGATTACCTTTACAGATTTCAGCGGCGACTGGACGACTCAGGCACCCGCCTCCCCGCTCAACCCGCAGCTGGTCAAATCCTTCGAGCAGGCGCTGTTCAAGGCATGGGGGCCAATGCCGGTAATTCCGATGCAGGCGTCGGGTGCCTCGGATTCCATGTGGTACCGCGCCATCGGCGTGCCCAGCTACGGTGCCAGCGCCACCTTCATGAAGGAATCGGATGATTTCGCGCACGGCCTGAACGAACGGGTGCCGCTGTCCAATATCGCTCCCGGCGTGGTGTATTACACCGCGCTGCTGAAAGACCTCGCCGCGAAATGAGGGCGCTGGCGGTTCTGCTCGCCGGTCTGGCCGCTTTTCCCGCGCAGGCAGGTACGCTGTATGTTGAGGCGGGCCGACGGTGCTGTCAGACTAAACGCAACTTGTCTCCGATTGAAAGCTAAGCGGCGCCTGCGCGAAAAACTTGCCGTTCCGGACACGACGACATTGCGGACCTTTAGGTTGGGCTCCCTACGACTCTTACGCCGCTCCCCACGACTCTTACGCCGCTGGATGGGGCCCTGAGAGGATGCTGGGTTTACGAGGACGAACCCTCGCCCCAGTCGGATTGAGCTTCCCCGAGCAAGCAGTTGATTTGTCTGATGGAATTGATGCCTTGCGCGAAATGGGGGTTGCGATTTCACGGGAGCATTGAATGCATTTCAAGGCTTTCCACTGCGGAAATTGGCCTGAAAGACGGCGCAAGCGTGCCGCGACCTGCCAACCCAAGATCACTCGTTCTTACCGAACCGGGAAAAAGGAAATGAAACTCTCTGCTGCAGCCCTTTCGTCTTGAGGAAGGCCTTCAACAGCTGTCCGAGAATTACGCAATGAAGACACCGGGCCAGGGAAGTTGACGTCAGGCACCCGTCGAGGTTCGCCTAGCCCGAAAACATAACTGCTTCCGTCAACCTCCACCCAACCGACCCAACCATTGTATGCAAACCGTGCAAGGATAGCCTTGGTTTTCTTTTCATCCGGCGTGAACAGTGCCTTCAACGCAAGCAGATCCCAATCTGGAAAATGCGTATTATCGGGTTTGGGTGACTGTTCGACCCAGTTTAAACTCCACTTCGCCATACTGAGCACGAGCGGCTCAAGCCCGGCCCCCATTTCCGATAGCGTGTAGTGCGCATCGTTCCGATCATCGCGTAAAAGCCCTGCAGCACGCATCTCTTTAAGTCGCTTGGACAAGAGATTTGTTCCTATTCCCTTCAGGCGCTTCTCCAACTCGGAGAATCTGCGCGGCGCAACGAGCAGATCACGAATGATCAGGAGGGTCCATCGCTCACCCAAAAGATCGCACGCATGCGCCACGCTACAATTCTGACCATAGTTCCGCACTTGCATCTTGCAGCCCTCGTAAAATCAATCTAGTTCGCATTTGCTATATATAACTAAAGTGAGTCGCACCATGACCTTATCTAATACCCTCAGGATCAATGCAGTTTTCACTGGCATCTGCGGCCTCATTTGCGTTTTCGCTACAAGTTTCATCGTAACCCATGCCGGTGTCCCCGACGTGCTGTGGGTCCAGATTTTGGGCCTGATGCTATTGGCTTATGTGCCTACCTTGCTCTTGGCTGCCTGGAAGCCAGCCAGGTGGCTGGTCACGACGATCATAGTACTCGATTGGGGCTATGTTCTTCTCGCTATGGTGTTTTTGGTGAGCCATTGGAAATTGGCAGACGCGCTCGGAGCAACGATTGTCATTGGTTCGGCGGCTTTTGTGGCGCTGTTCGCCGTTCTGCAACAACGCGGCCTGTCCCAGTCACCTGCAAAGGCTTGAACCGTGGACAGCATCGATCTGGGACGGGAACTCATTTCGCTTCGCGCGGAAGGGAAACGGCGCTCGTCGCCCCTGCTGTTCGTACATGGCGGATTCCATGGTGCATGGTGCTGGTCTGACCACTTCATGCCCTGGTTTGCAAGCCGCGGCTTTGACTGTCACGCGATCAGCATCCGCGACCATGGCGCTAGTAGGCGGACAGGCCGGGATGCCGAATGGCGATTGCGTGATTATGTAGATGATGTGCGTTGGGCTATCGGGCAGATTGGCGAATGCCCGATCCTTGTTGGGCATTCGCTGGGAGGAAGCATCGTCCAGAAAGTGGCTTTGGATGCTTCATGCCCAGCTATGGTTCTTCTGGCTCCATCGCCGATTGGTGGTTCCAATCGCGCAGCATTGCGCATGATGTTGAGCCACCCCCGCGCTTTGATGCGAGCGATGGTAAAAAAGGATCTGGCCGAGGCCTTGCCCGCCTTCCTGGGCTTCTTCCTTTCAAGCGACCTCTCTTCAGCCCGCCGCGACAGCATCGCAGCCCGTCTTGATGGCCTCACTTCATTTGCGGCCGCGGCGGATGCTTTTTACACCGACCCGCCTCGACCAGCGGCAACGGAAATGCCGGTACTTGTCGTAGCGGGAAAGCAAGATTGGTCTATCCCCCGCTACAAAAACGCAAGGCTGGCGAAAGCTTACGGCGGGACCCTGATAGATGTGCCGACGGCGCATGACATCATGTGCGATACGCGGTGGGAAGCAGCAGCATTGCAAATATTCGAATGGCTCGACTTGCGGTTTAGCAACTGAACAAATGGATCTGGCTATCAGCAACCGCAAGGCGATAGTAAACGGTGGAAGTGCAGGACTCGGTTTCGCAAGTGCACTGGCACTGGCGCGGGAAGGCGTTGAATTATACATTTCCGCCCGCAGCGAAAATCGCCTGATGTCAGCCTGCGAGACCATCGTTGCAGCTACGGGCGCCGCCATATGGCCTGATTTTACTCCGCCGTTGACACTCATGAGCAGACTCCGATTGAAAATTAGAAATTACGGTTGAGCTGAAGCGCAAAGACGTGGCTGGGAGCGCTGAATACGCCATCGAGCGTTCCGCCGTCGTTGCCTATTGCCGAAAATTCGGCACTCCGGTTTTCGACATAGGAATAAGCGAGATCCATGGAAAACCGCTTGGAAAAGCGTCGCCCGATCCCTGCTCCGAGGCTGATTATGTCATCGCCCGGGAATGTTACGGTTTGTTCTGCTTTGCGCAGATCAAATGCGTAACTTGCACCGGCCCTCAAGACGGTTCGCTCACTCAACTGGTAATTCGCCCCCAACGACATTTTCAGATGGTCCTTAAAGCCAAATGCGAAGGGCAAGTCTGGCGTGCCATTATCCCGGCGGAGATTGACCGTGTTCAGAACGGACCAATCTGACCATGTGGCATCTGCGAGCAATTTAAGCTTGCTGTTCGCCTGATGCGCGAGCGACACGGAAAATAGCTGCGGCAGTTTTGCGCTACCTTGCACCTGCGAAGAAGTCGTCTGCGGGCCTCTGCTCAACGCCGAAAATGGACCTGGAAGGCCGGGGTCCGAGAAGGTTATACTTCCTTTTAGATCGTAGTTGATGGCAGAGCGGTAGGTCACGCCCAATGTTGTCGATTCAGAAGGCTTGTACATTAAGCCTAAATTGAAGCCGAAACCCCAGTCGCTCACGCTGACGGTGGATGTGCCATCGAATTTTTGGGGGGCGATGTTGGCTGCGGTACATGGCGCCGGACCTATGACGACATGGCACAGCCCTCCATAATCGATCATTGTGCTCAGCTTGGCGTCGAAATATTGTCCGCTAACGCCGCCTGCAACTGCGAGTTTATCGGATACTCTATAAGCAAGCGATGCATTTAATTCCAGCGAAAGTGCCTCATTCTTTACCGTTTGATAGCGTCCGATCCAGTCGGCCGGATAGTTTTTCTTAAGGCCATAAGGCGCGAAAACAGCAAGACCGATCTTCATTTGATCGCTGACTTTTGTGAACGCCGTGATCGACGGTATTGCGCCTATGCTTTTCTCCCTGACGGTCTGAGTTCCTAGATAGGGACCGGTTCGCGAGGATGAATTGCTGTCGTCGAAATTGACCGAACTTGATATCGCAGCAGCGTAGATTGACGCACCTGACTCATCGAGAAACGCCATCCCAGCGGGATTGGTGATCACGGTTGTGGCGTCATCCGCCACTGCAGATGACCCTGCATTGGCGTTGGCAACTTGCGCGGCGCTTTGCTCTAGAATTCTAAAGCCGGACGCATTTGCATCATCGACCGCGATGAGGTTTATTGTAATGGCTACCGCAACTGGCAGCAGGCTGGCACTTCCCTTTGACATCATTCTCTCCCGTTTTTTTCTTATTTGGGCCGCCTATGTGCAAGGGCAGTGGCGCGCAATTATCTGCCAGGTAATTGCAACCTGCTGCTCATGACCTGATGCGCTTATCGACGCATCTCAAGCGAGCAGAGTGAAGCTGACAGGGACTTTAGAAAAAACGGGCTGTGGCGTTGACCTGATTTGCCTAACGGTTTGCCAACCTTACATCCTCAGGAATGCGTAACGTAGTGATTGATTTCGGGTGTCGCCTTCCCACGACATTCTTGCCATCAAACACCGATTTTCGCAGCTCTGATAGGTGCCGGTCATCGGCTATGACCAAACCTGAATGTACGGCCGCTTTCAGGTGAGAAGATTGAGCCTTTGAATGGCGGCTCTGTTGGCGATAGGCGCCGGTGCTGCAACGCCACGCAGGCAGAGGCCGCTTAGCCTATTTCCGCAACTGCAACCGCCGTTTCGGGCACGACGAAGTTGCGGAGATAATGTGCGTTCGCCTCTATTCCGATTGTGTTATCGTTCCGCA
>JAGXGU010000181.1 GCA_024636575.1 Altererythrobacter sp. | reverse complement strand
GGTGCGGCGTCCGTTGGAATTCGATGATCTGGTGCTTGTCCCGCTTAAGACGACCGTTCGTATCCAGCCGCGATTTCCCTGGTCGGACGGTTTCGTGACCAAGGATGCCCTGGCCCGAACCGTGTCCCGCCTCGGCGAATTTAAGGATGATTCCCGGTTCAAGTTGGTAACATGTCATCATCCGCTGGTGCCAGCGCAGGAAGGCGGCAAGAATCCGACTATCGGTGGCAACATGGCATTCGCGCAAATCGCTGCGGCGGGCGCAGATGCGGTCCTGTCCGGCCATGTCCATTTGCCGTTTGATCTGATCCGCCAGTCGCAAGGCGCTGCAGTGCGGATGATCGGCGCGGGAACCCTGTCCACCCGGCTACGCGGAGCGATACCGTCTTACAATGTGCTGACCTATGATTCGAAAACCGGACTGACGGTGGAGCGGCGCGACTTTTCGGGCAGTTAACCCGTCCGGTAACCCGTCCGGCGCAATACCCGGTCGCGCCCACGAAAAAGGGCGACCCGTTGCCGGGCCGCCCCAATTCTGAAAGTTCGCAAGGAAACTTAGCGTTTCGAGAACTGGAAGCTCTTGCGAGCCTTGGCCTTGCCGTATTTCTTGCGTTCCACCACGCGGCTGTCGCGGGTGAGGAAGCCGGCCACTTTCATGGTCGCGCGCAATTTGGGTTCGTACCGGGCGAGTGCCTGGGCGATGCCGTGCTTTACCGCACCGGCCTGGCCCGAAAGCCCGCCACCCTTGACCGTACAGATCACGTCATACTGTTCCGTCCGGTCGGCGATGCCGAACGGCTGGTTGATCACCAGACGCAGCGTCGGACGGGCGAAATAGGTTTCCTGATCGCGGCCATTGACGGTGATCTTGCCTTTGCCGGGCTTGATCCACACGCGGGCCTTGGCATCCTTGCGGCGGCCCGTTGCATAGGCGCGGCCCTGTGCGTCGATTTCCTGTTCACGCAGCGGGGTTTCCGGTGCGCTGGGAGCGACCGCGGCAGCAACTGCTGACCCGGCAGCTTCAGCGTCGGCTGCCGGAACCGCCGCTTCTGCAGCAGGAGCGGCAGCAGCAAGAGTTTTCAGATCGGCGAGGTCGGAGACGGTTGCGGTTTCCTTGGTGTTTTCGTCAGCCATTACGATGCAGCCTTGTTCTTGCGATTCAGCGAAGCGACATCCATCACGGCGGGCTTTTGCCCGTCATGCGGATGCTCGGTGCCATTATACAGGTGAAGCGCCTTCATCTGCGCCCGGCCCAATGGCCCGCGCGGAATCATCCGCGTGATCGCCTTTTCCATCACACGTTCGGGGAAACGGCCTTCCAGCACCTTGGCCGGGGTCGTTTCCTTGATCCCGCCAGGATGGCCGGTGTGTTTGTAATAGATCTTGCCGGTCATCTTGTTGCCGGTGAATTGCACCTTGTCGGCATTGATGATGATCACATGATCACCGCAATCGACATGCGGGGTGAAGCTCGGCTTATGCTTGCCGCGCAGCAGATTGGCCACGATTACAGCAAGGCGGCCAACGACCAGGCCTTCTGCATCGATCAGATGCCAATTCTTTTCGACCTCGGCCGGTTTGATCGACCGGGTGCTCTTGGTGAGCGCCTTCATGGCAGTGGTTCCGTTCTTGTTAAAATGGTTGGCCCGATCGCGATCAGGCCGGAATATTTCTGCGAATCCCCGATGGAGACCCTCGAAGAAGGCGCGATTTGTTCGTTTATGGCCGCCAAGTCAAGCAAATCCGCGCCTCTTGGCGGAGGTAAAATAATACCGCCATCTGTTTCGGGCGGCTGACCAGAGCCTATCGCTGGTGGTTCAAGCCGGTTTTTCCGCATGGCTTACGGCCGGGCGCCGCATGGGTCGGCGGCCCAGAACATGGGCGCCCCAGGCGGCGGCTACCACGAGCAAGGCCCCGAATAGCTGGTGCGCCGTGGCGACCCACAGATCGACCCCGGTCCATACGGTCGCAATGCCGAGGATGATCTGGATGCCAAATGTTGTGTGGATGGCGATCGATGCCCGCCGTTCCAGCGGCCTGACCTTCCGGGCCAGGAACACCAGCGCAGCCACCGCAACCCACGCCCACCACCGATGCATGAAATGCAGCAGGAAGGGATCATGGGTCATGGCATGGAACAGGCCGCGCGATCCATCATATTCAGGAATGAAACGGCCCTGCATCAGCGGCCAGCTATCGGATGCCAGGCCCGCGTTGAGCCCGGCGACCCAGGCGCCGAGGAGCAGTTGGATGAACAGAATCACCGCAACAAACAGGGCCACCCCCGTCATTCGCGCGGGCCGGGCAGAACCCAATATGCCCAGGCGGCGCAAATCCAACGCCGTCCACACCAGCCCGGCCAGGGTGAAAAACGCGGTCAGCAAATGGATCGACAGCCAGAAATGGCTCACATCGGTCATCTCGCCCGACAAGCCTGACCGGACCATATACCAGCCGAAAGTACCCTGCAGGCCGCCCAGGGCGAGCAAGGCCAGCAGCCGCGGCTTGTACCCCGCCGGGATCATTCCCTTGACCCAGAACCACAGCAGCGGAAGGGCAAAAGCCACGCCGATCAACCGCCCCCACAGCCGGTGAAACCATTCCCAGAAGAATATGAACTTGTAATCCGCCAGCGTCATTCCGGCCGGGCCGGTTACCAGCTGATATTCCGGAATTTGTTTGTAGGCATCGAATTCCGCCTGCCACTGCGCTTCGCCCAGCGGGGGCAGGGTGCCCATGATCGGCTTCCATTCGGTAATCGACAGCCCCGATTCTGTCAGCCGGGTGATCCCGCCGACGACCACCATGACAATGACCATCACGGCCATGACCCACAACCAGCGCGCCAATATCAGGGGGCGGTGGCGCAGCAGGGCAGGCGCTGCCAGATCTTCTTGAAAATGTGCTGCAACCATGAAAACTCTACTGGGTCGTGACCGGCAAAAGCGCAAGAGTCTTGGCAATGCATCCTTTGCACACGCCGGTGAGATTTCTGCAATCGGTTGGTAGCGATAGCGCCGGGCGAAGAAGGGCCCGATCCGCCTCAAACCTCTTGCGCAATGATACATCGTCACATACATGACCTTCACGATGCACAGCGGCATACTCTCGATTCGCGCCCGGCTTGACCGCGCCGGAATGCTCCTTTCGGGGTTATGCGCGCTGCATTGCATCGCCAGCATCATTCTGATTTCTGCGCTCGGTATCGGCGGCGGGTGGTTGCTGGCACCGGAAATCCACCGTTTCGGACTGGTCTTCGCAGTGCTGATCGCCGCGGTGGCGATTGGCTGGGGCGCGCTGCGTCATCGGCGCATGGCACCCTTCGTGGTGGCGATGATGGGGCTGACCTTCATGGGCGGCGCACTGGCGGTGCCGCACGGGGTACAGGAAGCCGTATTGACCATCATTGGCGTCTCCTTGGTGACCTTGGGTCACATACTCAACTTGCGCCACGCGCACGGGACGCTATCTGGCAGGGCATGAACGCCCTCCTGTCTGTGTCCGTCAACGGTGAAATCCGCCGTACCCCCGCCCCAACCATCGCTGCCCTGGTGCGCGAATTGGACCTCGACCCGGCCAAGGTCGCGGTTGGGCGTAATGGCGAAATTATCCCGCGCTCGACATTGGCGCAGGCCGCGCTTTCAGACGGCGACACGCTGGAAATCGTCCATTTTGTCGGCGGCGGGGATCACACCGGCAATGCGCAGGAAGACTGTTGGGAAGTCGCAGGCCGCAAGTTCACCTCACGCCTGATCGTCGGGACGGGTAAATACAAGGATTTCGCACAGAACGCCGCTGCGCTGGAGGCAAGCGGCGCGCAAATCGTCACCGTTGCCGTGCGCCGGGTCAATGTCTCGGACCCCAAGGCACCGATGCTGACCGACTTCATCGATCCGAAGGCAACCACCTACCTGCCCAACACCGCAGGCTGTTTTACGGCGGAGGATGCAATTCGCACCCTGCGGCTGGCCCGCGAAGCGGGCGGTTGGGATCTGGTGAAACTGGAAGTGCTGGGCGAAGCGCGGACGCTGTACCCGGATATGCGGGAAACCCTGAAAGCGACGGAAATCCTCGCCAAGGAAGGCTTCCTGCCCATGGTATATTGCGTCGATGATCCGATCGCGGCGAAGCAATTGGAAGCAGCCGGGGCGGTGGCGGTAATGCCGCTGGGCGCACCGATCGGATCGGGCCTGGGCATCCAGAACCGCGTGACCATCCGCCTGATCGTGGAGGGCGCGAGCGTTCCGGTGCTGGTGGATGCCGGTGTCGGCACCGCCTCCGACGCCGCCGTAGCGATGGAACTGGGCTGCGACGGGGTGCTGATGAATACCGCAATTGCCGAAGCGAAGGATCCGATCCGCATGGCCCGAGCGATGAAATTGGCGGTCGAGGCGGGGCGGCATGCCTATCTGTCCGGCCGCATGGGCACCCGCAAATATGCCGATCCCAGCAGCCCGCTGGCGGGGTTGATTTAGGCGAGTTTGTTTTCGCTCGCGGCCAGTCGGCTTCGCCGACGCCTCCGCGGGGGCGGCCTAACCGGCGGTCACGCAGTCGCGCTCTGGCTGCCGCGACCAAGAACAATTCCCTCAAACACCAAATCCGCGCGATCAATCTTCACCTGATAACCCGATGTTAACCATGCTGCGCGAGAACATCCCTGCAACAGGGAAAGTTTCGGATCATGAACACCAGCACCGCCTCCATGACGATTGCCGAAATGCGCGAATTTGCGGGTTTTACGCCCGGCGAGCAACGTTACATCAAACGCAGCCTGGATATTGGGCTGGGCCGTCATGATGCGTTCAAATTATGGGCGCGCAATGCATCGGAAAATGCGTCGATCCGCGGCCAATACGTGTCTTATCAGGAATTGAAGAACCTGCGCGGCATCGCGCCTGATAGCAACGAGAGCGCCAAAAATTTTGACGATCTCGAACCGTTCATGGGCAAATTGCTGCGGGTGACCGCCTTCGATCTGGCCCAGGAACGGCTGACCAGTTTTTCCGCCTATCGATTTTTGTATGAACGCCTGCTCGGCGCGCATATTCGCCCATGGCTACCCAGCGCTTTTTGCGCGGCAGCCGCATTGCCGCAAATCCGCCCGGACCGGCGCAAGGATTTGCTGAAATCACTCAGCGAAGCCGCCGCGACCGCACCAGGCTGGTCCGACCGCGAACCGGCTTTCTATCCGGACTGGGTGGAAGAGGTGGCTGCGTGATCGTTATTTTCGGCCACAAAAAAGTAGGACCAGTGAACCCTAACTCCGATACAGCCCGTCCAGCCGGTCGCCATACCGCTGCCTGATCTTGTGACGGCGGATTTTCAGGCTGGGGGTCATTTCTTCGTTTTCGACCGAGAAGGCCTCGTCTGCAAAGGTGAATTGGCGGACCTTTTCGGTGACCGACAATTCCTTGTTCACCCGGTCCATCGCGGCACGAATCGCGGTGCGGAAAGCGGGGAGTTCCTGTAATTCGGCGAGGTCGAATTTCTCGTCATTTTCCCGCGCCCATTCCAAAGCCCATTCAGCCTCTGGCACGATCAGGCCCACCACATAGGGGCGCTTGTCGCCCGAAACCATCGCCTGGCCAATTTCGGGCTGCAGCGTCAGCATGCCTTCGATTTTCTGGGGCGCGACATTGTCGCCCTTGTCATTGATGATCATGTCTTTCTTGCGGTCGGTGATGACAATCCGGCCCATGGTATCGAGGTGCCCGATGTCGCCGGTGTGCAGCCAGTCCCCCTTGTCCGGTTCTGCCGGGTCGGGCTGCAGTGCGCGGGCGGTTTCGGCCTTGTTGTTCCAATAGCCCTGCATCACCAACTCGCCGCGGCACAGGATTTCGCCATCTTCGGCAATCCTGACTTCCACCCCGCGCATCGGCGGGCCGACGCTGTCCATGGTGATCCCTGCCTTGGGCCGGTTGCAACTGATCACCGGGCCGGCTTCGGTCTGGCCATACCCCTGCAACATGGTCAGACCCATGGAATCGAAGAATATCCCGACATCGGGGTTGAGCGGCGCGCCGCCGGACACCATTGCCTTGATCCGGCCGCCGAATTTCTGGCGGATTTTGGGCCGCAGGGCCTTTTCCAGGATCAGGTTCATCGGCCGGTCGCGCAGGCGGGTTAGGCCGCCCTTCTTGTTTTCGCCGATCGCCAGCGCGCGGTCCATCATGAAATTGGCGAGTTTGCCCTGCTTTTCGATCTGTTTCATGATCCGTGTGCGCAGCACTTCGAACAGGCGCGGGACCACCACCATGATGGTCGGGCGGGTTTCCTCGATATTGCTGGCGAGTTTGTCCAACCCTTCGGAATAGAAAATTTCCGCGCCCATCCCGATCGGCAGGAACTGGCCGCCCGAATGTTCATAGGCATGGCTGAGCGGCAGGAAACTGAGGAAGCGTTCATCATCCCAGCCGAAATCCTCGGACAGGATCTCCGCCGCACCGGCCACATTGCACAGGATCGCGCCGTGATGCTGCATCACCCCGCGCGGTGCGCCGCCGGTGCCGCTGGTATAGATGATGCAGGCGGTATCGGTACGTTTGATCCCGGCAATCCGCGCATCCACGGCGGCGCGTGCGGCGATTGGATCGCCCGCCAGCATTTCTGCCCAGGCGTGGCAGGTGATCCCGCCGGACTGGAATTTGCGGATATCGTCAATCGCGATCAGATTTTCGGCCATGCCCGATCCCATGATTGCAGAGATCAGTGGAACGGATAATTTGGCGTTCGAAACAATCACCGCACGCGCGCCGGAATTGTCGAGAATGTGCAGATGATCGCGCTGGGTATTGGTGACATAGGTCGGCACGGTTATGCAGCCCGCAGCCATGATCGCCAGATCGGAGATGCACCATTCGGGCCGGTTTTCGGATACCAGCGCCACCCGGTCGCCATCGCCCAGGCCCAGGTTTCTCAACCCCTCGGCCATCAGGCAAACCTGCTCGGCCGCTTCGCGCCAGCTGATCGTTTGCCATCTGCCATCGCGTTTGGCACCGAGGAAGGGGTTGTCGCCCCGTTCGGCCGCCCGCAACATAAACAATTCGACGAGATTATTCGCCTGATCGATATCGGAAAGCTGCAAAATCCGCTCCTGCTCCCGGAATTCGGGTCCGTTATTACGGTAATTGATCGTTCGATTTAGGCTGACTGCCGCCCAGCGGCAAGGCCGCTGTTGGCGTGCATTATTGGCTGACCGACACCCCTTCGCTACGCGGGTCGGCGCCGCCGATCCAGCCATCCGGGGTCCACTGGGCCGCATTGGTCTTCAGCGGCAGGGCCCGCGCCGTTACACTGCCATGGCCGAGCGCCTTCAATTCATCGGCCATGGCCTCCAGCATGGTGCCTTCTTCGATCACCACCACATCGCCGGGGGAATAAAGCTGCGGCAGGGCGAGCGCATCGTCGAGAGACAGTTTGAAATCGATCAGCCCAATCAATGTCTTGGCCACCTGGACCGGGATCGTGCCGCCGCCAGCCGCACCCAGGACGTAGATCATCTGGCCGTCCGGCCCATAGACCACCGTGGGCGCCATCGAACTGCGCGGGCGTTTGCCGCCCTCCACCTGATTGGCGATGGCCCGGCCATCATCCGATGGGGCGAAGCTGAAATCAGTGAGTTCATTGTTGAGGTAGAAGCCCCCGAACATCAGGCCCGAACCGAACGGCCCCTCGATGGTGGAGGTATAGCTGACGGCATTGCCTGCACTGTCGATCACGACGAAGTGGGATGTGCCGTGTTCGGCGGGTTCATTACCATCGGGCGGGGCCAATGCGGATTGCGGCGCGATGCCGGGTTCTGCGCTGGTTATCGTCGAGCCTGCGGAAATCAGTGCGGCGCGGGCCGCCAGATAGTCTGCCTGCAGCAGCCAATCGACCGGCACCGGCACATAATCGGCATCGGCCAGATACCGCTCCCGGTCGGCATAGGCGAGCCGCTGCGATTCGGCGAACAGGTGCCAGCTGGTCGGCGATGTCGGCCCCATGGCCGCCAGATCGAATGGCTCCAGCT
>JAGXGU010000026.1 GCA_024636575.1 Altererythrobacter sp. | reverse complement strand
CGCTTGAAAAATCGTCATCCGCATCCCCCAGCAGCGAAACGCCCGCCGCCGATGAACCTGCAGAAAGCGCCGAGGGAGCAGAAACCGCCCCCGAGGCGGAAGAACCCGCCCCGGAGGAGTAACCGCCCCCCTCGGAGGGATTATTGGCTGAATTATTCCGCCGCTTCCTTTTCTTCGGCCATTGTCGGATAATCGATGTAGCCAGCAGGGCCGGGCATGTACCAGCTTTGCGGAACATTCACATTCGGTGCGAATTCGGCGTCGGCGCGGATCCGTTCCGGCAAATCGGGGTTGGATATGAACGGACGCCCGAACGCAATGGCATCGCATTTACCCACTTCGACATCGTCTGCAGCGCTGGCCGCATCATAATCGCTGTTGAGCACCAGCGGGCCGGAATAGATCTTGCGAATCATCGGGCTTTGCTTGGGTACATCAGTCGATCCAAACGTGCCTTCCGGCCCCGGTTCGCGCAATTCGAGGAAGGCAAGGCCGAGATCTTCGGCCACCTGCGCCGCTGCGCCGAATATCGCTTCGGGGTGGCTATCGTCGCAGCCCTGCGTATCGCCATTGGGTGACAGCCGAAGACCGACCCGGTCGGCGCCCCATACGCAAATCAGCGCCTCCAGAACTTCACGCAGGAAACGGACGCGGTTTTCTGGCGGGCCGCCATATTCATCGGTCCGCAAATTGGTGGTTTCGCGCAGGAATTGATCGACCAGATAGCCATTCGCGCCGTGAAGTTGCACTCCGTCGAAACCGGCTTTCTGGGCGTTTTGCGCTGCGTGGCGGTAATCTTCGACCACCCGGGCGATATCTTGGACCGATAGGGATCGGGCTTCGACGTAGTCCTTCTTGCCGTCCGGGGTATGGGCCTGTCCCGGCGCGGTTGTGGCCGATGCGGATACCGGCGGCTCGCCGCCCAAAAACACCGGATGCACGATTCGGCCCATATGCCACAATTGCAGCACGATCTTGCCGCCTGCGGCGTGCACGGCCTTGGTTGCCCGCTTCCAGCCTTCAACCTGTTCGTCGCTCCAGATACCCGGCGCGGATGGCCAGCCCAGGCCTTCGACGCTGATGCCGGTTGCTTCGCTGATGATCAGGCCCGCGCCCGCGCGCTGGCGGTAATAGGTCGCCATCATCTCGTTGGGCACAAAGCCCGGCACACCGGCGCGGCCGCGCGTCAGTGGTGCCATGAAAATACGGTTTCTGGCCTCGATTGCGCCAAGTTTGATCGGAGTGAAAAGTGCGTCGTGCAAGATGCCGTCCTTTTTTGCTGTTCTGATTGTCAGACTGGCAGCTAAGGCGCTGGTATGGGCAATTCAACCATCGCGAGTGAACTAGGCGAGAGGCCGCGCTGGCTGTTGGTGGCGGCGTTGCTGGCCGGAAATGTCGCATTGGCGCTAGGGCCCTGGGCGGTTCGGCTGGCCGACAGCGGCCCGGTGGCGGCCGGATTCTGGCGATTATTTCTTGCGCTACCGTTCCTGGCCCTGATGGCGCGCGCGAATGGAGAGCGTCTGGTCGGGATCGCCCGGCCAACCTTCATCCTGGTGTTGGTAGCGGGGGCGGTCTTTGCCCTGGACCTGGCCAGCTGGCATATCGGTATCGAGGCGACGCGGCTGGGCAATGCCACGCTGTTCGGCAATTCGGGTAGTCTGGTGCTGATGATCTGGGGCTTCGTGATGTGGCGCCGCCTGCCGCGCAGCCTGGAATGGCTGGCAATAGTTTCCGCGCTAACCGGGGCGGCGATCCTGATGGGCACTTCGCTGCAAATATCGGGCGAAACGCTGGTGGGGGATCTGTTCTGCCTGCTGGCCGGACTGTTTTATGCCGGGTATTTGTTGATCCTGCAGAATGCGCGGACTGGGCTGGGTAGCTGGAGCCTGCTGACATGGAGTTCGCTGGCCGGCGCGCCGATCCTGCTGGGCATTGCCCTGTTGCGCGGCGAGCCGATCTGGCCAAGCGATTGGACCCCGCTGATTTCGCTATTCGTGCTCAGCCAGTTGGTCGGGCAAGGGCTGCTGGTATATTGCCTGAAACATTTCGCCCCGCTGGTCATCGGTCTTGCATTGCTGACCCAGCCAGCCGTGGCCGCGTTGACCGGCTGGTTTGCCTTTGGCGAGGCGATCGGAGCAATTGATGTGCTGGGCATGGTGCTGCTTGGTGCGGCGTTGGTGCTTGCCCGGGGAAGCAAGGCCAATCCCGCCAATCTGGGGCCAGAGGAATAACGGGAATTCAACCCGTTGGATCAGCCGGCCATTGCTCTGCTGAAACTGACAAAGCGCGCTTCCACATCTTCCAGGTCGGGGCCGGTCAGATGCTGGCGGACTTGCTGGATCAGGCGCTCGCCTTCCTGATGCAGCGCGGCCTTGCGGGTTTCATTATTGATCGGTGCAGCGCAGTTTCTCAGCGAATCGAACATCACCAGCGCGGCGGGCGGACTGGTGGCGGCAGCGCTGCGGAAATTGCCGAAGCCGCGATGGAGGTAATGAGTGAAATCATCGGGCAGGGGCACGACCAGATCTTTCAACGCAGCGTCTTTCTCCCCGATGGCCTTGTTCAGATCACGGGTTCCCAGTAATGCTGTCGCCGCGCCGAGCCAATGCAGCGCGGTGATCGCGGTAAATGGATCGTTGATTCCCGGGGAAAGCGCCCTCAGGCCGATCTCCACCAGTTCGTCGATCAGGAATTGCAGGTCCTGGTCCGGTGTGCGGGTCGCGCCAAGGGTGAATTTATCGCGCAGATGCTCAGCCAGATCATCGGTCAAATCGACATCGCACAATTCGGCAATGGCCATGCCCGGATGCACAAAATCGCCGGTGCGCACGCTGAGCGCAATGCGGCCTTCCGATTTCCTGGCCAGTCGCGCCAGAGAATCAAAGGCAATCCTTTGGACATAGCCCGTGCGGTCCGCAAGAACCGGAATGCCCTCAGGTGAATTGGTGACTGGCAGACCTTTGTCTTCTTCCGGATAGGTTTCTTCGATCTCTCCCAGCAGCCGCTTGCCAATCCCTTCCAGCACAGTGTTAATCCGGATGCTGGCGGGGATGTGATTGAGGAAGAACACCAGCACGCCTATTGATGCGGCCATCAGGCCCATCCCGACCAACAGCGAAAGTTGGGGAACGAAGCCGGGTAAACTGGTTGCGGCAGCGTCTGCAGCGGTAGCGGCGACTTCATCCTCCCTGCGGACTGCGCGCAGTACCACCAGCGCATAGACGAAGGTGCCGATAAAGGTCGCCAGGCTGAACTGGTTGCCCCTGTCTTCCATGAAATTGGTCAGCAAGCGCGGGCCATAGGCGCTGCTGGCATAGGCCACCGCAGCGATCGTGATCGAGAATACCGTGGAGGCGACCCCGATCATGGATCCGGCAATCACGGTGAGCATATTGCTCGCACCTTGCGGCCGGGCAGGAATGATCCACTCCACACCATTGAGGAATTCGGCAAACCCGTTGCGGTCGACCCAGACCAGCCCCACCGCCAGCAGCGCCGCGATTACCGAAAACAGCGCCGGATAGAACCAGTAGTTCGAATTGAGCTTGGCCCACAGCCAATGCGGATATTCTGTCATGGCGTCCTAACGCTGGAAATGGGCAAAGGGGTTCAGGCCCGCCCCAGATCACCCTTGCCGACAGTGCCGCTGGCCATTTCCAGCATCTTGTCGAGGCTTTGCTTTGCTTTAAGGCGCAGGCCCTCTTCGATCTCGATACGCGGTTCCAGGTCGCGCACTGCGGTGTAGAGTTTTTCCATCGTATTGAGCGCCATATAGGGGCAGATGTTGCAATTGCAGTTGCCGTCCGCGCCGGGCGCGCCGATAAAATTCTTTTCGGGCAGCGCTTTTTCCATCTGGTGGATGATGTGCGGCTCCGTCGCCACGATCAGCGTATCGCCGGGAAAACTCTTGGCAAATTGCAGGATACCGCTGGTCGAACCGACATAATCGGCATGCGCGACAATCTGCGCGGGGCATTCGGGATGCGCAGCAATCGGCGCGCCCGGATATTGCTCTTTCAACTTCAACAATTCGGTTTCGCTAAATGCCTCGTGCACAATGCAGACGCCGGGCCAGAGCAGCATGTCGCGGTCGAATTTCCGGTTGAGATAGCCGCCCAGATGCCGGTCGGGGCCGAAGATGATCTTCTGGCTTTTGGGAATCTGCTGCAAAATCGTTTCGGCGCTGGAACTGGTCACGATCACATCGGACAGCGCCTTCACCTCGGTCGAACAATTGATATAGGTCAGCGCAATATGGTCAGGGTGCGCCTCGCGGAAAGCCCTGAACTTGTCCGGCGGGCAACTGTCTTCCAGGCTGCACCCGGCGTCCATGTCCGGCAGCACCACGATCTTTTGCGGGCTGAGGATCTTGGCGGTGTCCGCCATGAATTTTACCCCGCAAAACGCGATTACATCCGCATCGGTATCG
Source organism: Altererythrobacter sp. (assembly GCA_024636575.1). Taxonomy (GTDB): domain Bacteria; phylum Pseudomonadota; class Alphaproteobacteria; order Sphingomonadales; family Sphingomonadaceae; genus Allopontixanthobacter. The sequence continues at coordinate 16,061 of JAGXGU010000026.1, read as the reverse complement.
GCGGCGAGCTGGCTCAGCTGCAGGCTGTCCCCGACATAATCGGCAATGTCCTGGATTTCCGGTTTCTGGTAATAATGCGCCAGGATCACCGCGTTGCGGGATTTGCGCAGACGGTCGATCTCGGCGCGCAGGTCGGTTCCCGTGGGTATCTTGGTTTCGGCGGTCATTGCGGCACATTCTCTCCGTCTAATCGGACATTCACGGTTACGTCGCCATATCCGGCAACTTTCAAGGGTATAGCAAGATTTTGGCGGATTGCATCCTTTGCCGCACCCCGGGCGATGGCCATCAGCGCCGGATTGGCGGCCTGCTTGACCGCCTGCTGTTCGGCCAGCTGGGTATTCTTGCGGGTGAGATTATCCTGCGCATCGCGGCTGATCCAGATCCCTTCGCGCAGATATTGCGCGCGGCCTTCATCCAGATTGGGTTTGCCTACCTTGATCGCGGGTAATTGCACATCCAGCACCTGTGTTTCGGCATTCCATGCCAGCCGCTCCGGCCCGACTTGCGACAGGTCCAGAGTATATTCGACCCGCGCCGGGATGACCGCGATCTGGCGGCTCTGCACCATGCCGAACATCCGGCTGTCATCGCTCGCCACTACCGGTGCCAATTCCGCACTGAACACGGTCAGCTTGTTCTGTTTTTCGAACGCAACCAGACTGGTTGCCAGCGGATCACCCAGATTGCCCGGGCCGAAAGCCTTCCAGCCGAGCCAAGCCGCCAATGCCAGCACCGCGATAAACATTAGCCACGGCACCGCCTGGATGCGCGCAAGCGATTGCTGGCCTTCCACCTGCGGCGCCAGTGTATCGGGTTCGGATGATTTCAGATGGTCTTCCATATTTCGTCACCTTGCCCTTTTTCACTATAACGAACAACCACGCCGCGACGTTCCAGATCAATCAGATGCGCCTTGACCGACATGCCCGCAGCACCGGTCAGGGCCGGGTCCAGCCCCTTGTACATTTGCGGGACCAATTCCTCGATGGTGCTGGGGCCTTCCCCCAGCAGCCGGATGATCTGGTTTTCCCGTTGGCGGCGATGGCCCATCATTCCCCGCACCAGCTGGCGCGGGTTTTCGATTGGTGCGCCATGGGCTGAATAATAGATGCGGTCCTCGCGATCGTATAATTTCGCCAGGCTGGCCATGTAATCGCTCATGTCGCCGTCCGGCGGCACGATCACGCTGGTGGACCATCCCATCACATGATCGCCGGTAAACAATGCGCCGCTTTCCTCCAGCGCGAAACACAGATGGTTGGAGGTATGGCCGGGCGTGGCGATCGCAGTCAGTGTCCATCCGGGGCCGGTCATGCTTTCGCCATCTTCCAACACCCGGTCGGGTTCGTAAGTCCTGTCGAACGGTGCATCGGCGCGGGGGCCGCTGTCGGGCAACACCAACGGAGCGCAGCCGACAATGGGTGCGCCCGTCCGCTGTGCCAGCGGCTTTGCGGCGGGCGAGTGGTCCCGGTGGGTATGCGTGCACATGATCGCGCCAATCGTGGCATCACCAATCGCTGCCTCCAGCGCTGCCAAATGGCTTGCATCATCCGGACCCGGGTCGATCACGGCAATCGTCCCGGCGTTGCCGACCAGATAGGTCTGCGTACCGGTATAGGTATAGGGCGAAGGATTGGGCGCAAGCACGCGGCGCACCAGCGGTTCGGGCTGTTCGATCAGACCTGTCGGCCAGGGTTTGGGGGGGATCGCCATGCGCCCGATATGGTGAGTGAAGCGCGGCGTGTCCACAATTGCCTCGCCCCGGCTTGTGCTTTGGCAGGTTCCACTTTCGCTGGCATCGAGAATACGGCTAGAGGAAAGGCATGACCCAACAGATTCTCGTTCTCGATGAAGGTACTACCTCCACCCGCGCGATGTTGTTCGCGGCGGACGGCGCGCTGATTGATAGCGCCCAGCAGGAACTGACCCAGATATATCCCGCCCCCGGCAGAGTCGAACATGATCCGCGCGAGATATGGCACCGCACGCTCGCATGTGCGCGGGAGATGGTCGAGAAAGCGGGCGGCGCCCGGAATATCGCGGCCATCGGCATCACCAACCAGCGCGAAACCGTGGTTGCATGGGACAAATCGACGGGGGAGCCGTTGGCCAACGCACTGGTGTGGCAGGACCGGCGAACAGCGGATTTCTGTAAACGGCTGCGGGAAGCAGGGCATGAGGCGGAGGTCCAGCGGGCGACCGGATTGCTCCTCGATCCGTATTTTTCCGCCACCAAGATGCGTTGGATGGTCGAAAACGAACCCGCGGTGGCCGCTGCCGCCAAGGCCGGTACGCTGGCGCTGGGAACAGTCGAAAGCTGGCTGGTTTTCAAACTGACCGGCGGAGAGTTCATCTCGGACGCCAGCAATGCCAGCCGCACCCTGCTGTTGCCTCTAGACGCTGCGGGATTCGATCCGGGGCTGTGCGATCTGTTCGGCGTGCCCCGCCAGGCGCTGGCGGAGGTGAGCGACAATGCGGGCAATTTCGGGACCAGCCTGCCGGAATTGTTCGGCGCGCCGATTGCGATTACCGGCCTGGCCGGGGACCAGCAAAGCGCCACCATCGGGCAGGGCTGCCTTTCGCCCGGTGAAACCAAGGCAACCTATGGCACCGGCGCGTTCATCCTGGCCAACAAGGGGCAAGGCATTCCCGTATCAGCCAACCGGCTGCTTGGAACGGTACTGTACCAGATTGATGGTCGGCGCACCTTTGCGCTGGAAGGATCGGTATTCGTCGCGGGCAGTTTGGTACAATGGCTGCGCGATTCGCTCGGCCTGCTGGGAACTGCATCGGAAACCGAAACACTTGCCCGGTCCATCCCCGACAGCGGCGGCGTGGTGATCGTTCCGGCCTTGTCGGGCCTTGGCGCGCCGCATTGGCGGCCGGAAGCGCGCGGCGTGATCGCCGGCCTGAGCTTCTCCACCGGCAGGGCGCAGATCGCCCGCGCTGCGCTGGAGGCGATGGCCCATCAGACGGACGATCTGGCGCGCGCTTTCGCGGCAGATGGTGCCAAATGGACTTCGCTGAAAATCGACGGCGGAATGAGCGCGAATGACTGGATGGCGCAGGATATTGCCAATATTCTGGACCTGCCGGTCGAACGGCCTGAATTTGTCGAATCTACCGCATTGGGTGCAGCGATGCTGGCCGGGGTCGGTGCAGGGCTTTATCCATCGCTGGAAGATGCGTCGGCGGCGATGCGCGGGGGGCTGGACCACTTCATGCCGGATATGTCCGCTGCAGAAAGAGAACTGCGGTCGGCGCAATGGCAAAAGGCTTTGTCAGCCGCCTGACGGGATCAGGATTTGAAAACTGCCTGGCCCAACCTTTCGCGCAAACGCAGGATTGCTGCAGGCTGCATTTCATACCTTTCCCGCCATGCTGCATCCAGTCGCGCAATGCGCTGGTGCATGGTTTGTGAATGCAGGACCAGCCGCTGTGTGGCCGGATCAAGCAACTGCAGGCTTGCCGGCTCGGGCGGGCGGTCAGGCGGCATCTTGCTGTGGCGGCGCAACTGGAATTCACTCAGCTCGCCGGCATAGAACGCACGGTGGTTCAGCAACCATGCCAGCACATGCATCACCCGGGTGGTAGTCCGCAGGCCTTCAACCGACAGCGCCAGCCGCAGGCGATCAGCCTCATCACCCGTGTCGTGCACGGGTGTCAGGTCGAAAATCGAACGGACCTCGTCTGCCAGCACCAGGGCTTCGCAATACAGGTCTTCGACGATCTTGTTGTTGAGATCTGATGGCGCTTGCATATCCGGCCTGCCTAACCCAGCAGCGGCGGCTTCGCCAGCAGGGGCAAAGGGTAATCCTTTGTTAAATTTATACCGTCCCAAGTTGGAACGGATTGTGTTCCCGCCGGGCGCAAATGTCAGGCGATAATGTCCGGCAGCAACGCGTCTTCGACCATGGCGATCTGGTCCTTGAGGCGCAATTTGCGCTTCTTCAGCCGGGCAATCTGCAATTGATCCGTTGATCCGGCCAGCAACAGCGCGTCGATCGCGGCATCCAGATCCCGGTGTTCGGTTTTCAGGCCCGCCAAGCGCTTGCGCAATTCCTGCTCGTTCACCCGGGCTCGTCCTCTCGCCAGTCGTTTGATCGGTGCAATGGGCGCAAACGCTTCGTCGCACAATCACCGTTACTGATCGCTTAGGGAAAAGTCCGCACTTCGCAAATGGCCCGCAATATGTTTTTATCCCTAATGCCGCTGGGAAGGTCGTTCCGAGTCGGCTTGGCAGGCCTCAGCCGAGGCCAGATTAAAGGAGAGCCATATGGCAACGTCCCACGTCAGCGCCCTGCAAGATAAACACGCCGGTCTCGATGCGAAAATCCGCGCAGAATTGAACCGCCCAGCGCCAGACACCACGACGATCCAGGCTCTCAAAAAAATGAAATTGCGAATTAAGGAAGAGCTTGCCCAAGCCTGAGGCAACGCTCTTAAATCTTGCGATAATCGGCGCGAAAGTGATTCCGGCGTTTCGCTATGCTCGGCAGTTCCCAATGGCGCTGGCGTGCTATACAACGCTGGCATGACCGCAGCCGCCGCCGCCCGACAGATCCTGACTCAATTGCACGAGGTGATGGCCTCGCGCATGCATGCGCAGGGCAAACTGGACAAGGTGGTGGAGATTGTCGGGGAAAATCTCGATAGCGAGGTCTGCTCGATCTATCTCCTGCGCGAAGGGATGCTGGAACTGTTCGCCACGCGCGGCCTCAATGCCAGCGCAGTCCACGTTACCCGCATGGCGATCGGCGAAGGCCTGACCGGGGTGATCGCCGACCAGATTGAAACGCTCAATCTGGCGGAGGCGAAGGCGCATCCGGACTTCCAGTACCGGCCGGAAACGGGGGAGGAAAAATACCATTCCTTCGCCGGGGTGCCGATTGTCTACCGCGAACGGGCGGTGGGTGTGCTGTGCGTCCAGCATGTCGAGCCGCGCCGATATGAAGAGGTCGAGATCGAAGCGATTCAGACCACTGCCATGGTCCTGTCCGAACTGATCGCGCATGCCGAACTGATTGATGAAGAGGAAGCCCTGGGCCTCAGTTCCGCGCAATCAGGCCCGCAAACTGTCACCGGCCTGCCATTGGTCAAAGGGCTCGCCAGCGGAATCGCCGTATTTCACCAGCCGCGGGTGACCATCACGCAGGTGGTGGCGGACGATACCGAGGCGGAGCGCCAGCGTGTCTACCGGGCTTTCGACAAGATGCGCGAAGGCATCGATTCCATGACCAGCCAGGCCGAATTCGGCGTGGGCGGGGAACATGAGGAGGTGCTCGAAACGTACAAGATGTTCGCGTATGATGAAGGCTGGTCGCGGCGCATCAACGAAGCAATCGATTCCGGCCTTACCGCAGAAGCGGCAATCGAGCGGGTTCAGCAGCGCACCCGGATGCGGATGCGCGAAATCGACGATCCGCTGCTGGCCGACCGGATGCATGATCTGGAAGATCTCTCCAACCGGTTGCTGCGGATTGTCTCGGGCCAGTTGGGGACTGCGGCAACGCAGGGCCTGCGCCGCGATACCATCCTGATCGCCAGGAATCTCGGGCCAGCAGAACTGCTCGAATATGATCGGCGGCGGCTGAAAGGCGTGGTGCTGGAAGAAGGGTCGCTCACCTCGCACGTGGTGATTGTCGCCCGCGCGATGGGGATTCCGGTGCTGGGCCGGGCGCGGGGTCTGCGCGGATTGGTTCGCGAAGGCGACGAAGTCCTGATCGATGCCGACACAGGCAATGCGATCATCCGACCGGCGCAGACCATGTATGCCGCCTTTGAAGCGCGCTTTGCCAAGTCGCGCGAGCGCCAGGCGATTTATGCCGAATTGCGCGATGTCGAACCCTTTACCCGGTGCGGTACGCGGATCCAGGTGATGATCAACGCCGGTCTGCGGGATGATCTTTCCAGCCTCAATCTGGTCGGTGCCGATGGGATCGGCCTGTTCCGCACCGAATTCCAGTTCCTGGTCTCCTCCACCCTGCCAAGCCGCGAAAAGCAGCTCCGGCTGTACCGCGATGTGCTGGATGCGGCAGGCGACAAGCCGGTGATCTTCCGCACAGTCGACATTGGCGGGGACAAGGCCGTGCCGTATCTGCGTTCAGGCGAGGCTGAGTATGACGAGAACCCGGCAATGGGCTGGCGCGCGCTGCGGCTGGCGCTGGAACGCGACGGTCTGCTGAAGGTGCAGGCCCGTGCTCTCATCGAAGCGGCGGCAGGCAAGTCGCTGTATGTAATGTTCCCGATGGTGTCCGAACCATGGGAATTCGATGCCGCGAAGGCGGTGTTCGAAGCGCAGTTGAAATATATCAAGGCGCAGAAAAAGGTTCTGCCGGAATCGATCAAATTCGGTGCGATGCTGGAAGTGCCGGCGCTGGCCGAAGTTCTTGACTTGCTGATCCCGAAATTATCCTTCCTTTCGGTAGGAACCAATGATCTGACCCAATTTCTGTTTGCCGCAGACCGTGCCAACCCGAAGCTGGCGGAACGTTATGACTGGATGAGCCCGGCGATCCTGCGGTTTCTGCGGCGCGTGGCATTGGCCACGGAAGGCGCACCGGTGGATTTGGGCATTTGCGGGGAAATGGGCGGCCGCAGGCTGGAGGCGCTGGCGCTGCTCGGGATTGGCTTCAGGCGGTTTTCGATTACGCCCGTGTCCGTCGGACCAATCAAGGAATTGGTCCGCAAGGTGGATCTGAAGGAGATAACCGACATAATGAACGGGTGGCTATCGCAGCCACCGGCAGACATCAGGGCATCACTGCAGATTTGGGCGGAGGCTAACGGTATAGACGTGGATTAGCCGCGAATGATGACTTCGCCGCTAGGAAAGGACGTCTCGTCGAATCGCTGCTGATCCTGAGCTGTGGACGCTTGACAGCCAGGCACCGGCGATCTTCTGATGGGGCAAAAGAAAAAGGGGTTGCAAGGACATCACGATGGCGGACGAGGAAGACAAGGCCGGAATAGACGGGACCGATGGCACATTGCCGTTGGATACAGCGGGCATTCTTCTGCGCCGCGCCCGTGAAGAAGGCAAATTCACGATCGAACAGATTTCCGCTGAAACGCGGATTTCGCAGCGCCATCTCAGGCTGATCGAAGAAGGCGATTTAGACGGGTTGCCTGGACGGACCTATGCGATCGGTTTTTCGCGCAGCTATGCCAAGGCGGTAGGTCTGGATGACAAGAAAATTGCCGCCATGGTTCGAACCGAGCTGGCCGAAGGCGGTCAGGATGATCGCGGGAATGCCGCCGGTTTCGAACCGGGTGATCCTGCCCGTATCCCGACACGGGGTCTGGCCTGGCTTAGCGCGCTCGCCGCGATATTGCTGATCGTGGGCGGATTTGCTTATTTTCGCGATTATTTCATCCCCGGTTCGGGCCCCGGTGCCCTGGTTGCAGAGGCTCCGGTTGTCGAATCCGAAGCGCCGACGGGCGAAGGGGCGGCTTCGTCTGCGGAGGAAGGTGGAGGCACAGTCGTATTCACTTCGCTGGAAGACGGTATCTGGGTCAAATTCTACGATGCCGAAGGTAACCGGCTGATGGAAAAGCAGATGGCCCTGAATGAAAGTTTCATCATCCCGTCTGATGTTGACGAACCGCTGATCTGGACGGCCCGGCCCGAAGCACTGGCGATCACCGTGGGCGGCAAGCCGGTGCCAAAACTGGCGGAAGAATTGCGGACCCTGCGCGATGTGCCCGTCAGCGCCGCTGCGCTGCTGGCCAGGTCCGGCCCGCTGCAGCAATCTCCGGCTCCGTCAGAGCCGTCTACGGAGACCTGACAGCTATTAGGTGTTCCCCCATAATCCGGGGGTTATCCCTCGACAATCAGCCATCTCTGCGGCAGAAATCACGCAGCATGCGAGGCAAGGGTCCATTCAGCACTTGTTCGGGGCGCAGTCTGCATCCTGAAAACGAAACTGGCCTATTTTAGATTACAGGAGCATTCCGCACGATGACCACCCGTTTCAGCGCCGCACCATTCACCCGGGCAATATTTGGTGGGCTGGCAGTTGTCGCCGTGGCCGCGACATCAATGCCCGCTTCGGCGCAAAGCGCTGATGAAGCCCGCATAAGGAAGATCGAGGCAGAAGTTCGCGCCTTGCAGCGGACGGTTTTTCCCGGCGGGACCGGCCGCTTCTTCGAGCCCGAAATTTCCGGCAGCACTGCTGCCCCTGCAACTACAGTTCCAAATTCATCGACGGCGGTCACGGATATTCTGGCTCGGCTGGATGCTCTGGAAGCGCAATTGCAGAGCCTGACTGCGCAGACAGAACAGAATACCAATTCGGTCAGCCTGCTGAGCACGCGCGTGGCCGCATTGGAAACTTCTGCGGCGCCCCAGCCAATCCTGGATCAGCCAAGTACAAATGCTCCCTCAGCCATGCTCGGGGCGATGACCGGCGGGGCATCGACCGGCGGGGCATCAACCGGCGGGGCAACAAACACGCCCAGGCCAGCGCAGGCAGCACCCCAGGGCCCAACAGCAGCGCGGCTTGCCGCCGTGCAGGAAATCACCAAACCCCAGACGGATGATCCGGGCGATGATGAATATTCCTATGGTTTCCGCCTGTGGACGGCTGGATTTTTTCCGGAAGCGCAGCAGCAATTGACGCTGTTTGTAGAAAAATATCCCAATCACAGCCGCTTGACCTATGGCCGCAATCTGCTGGGCCGGGCCTATCTGGACGATGGCAAGGCAAGGGAAGCCGCACCGTGGTTCCTGCGCAATTATCAGGCTGACAAACAGGCCGCCCGCGCGCCAGACAGCCTGTTGTTCCTGGCTGAAACGATGATCGTGCAGAAAGACACCAGCCGCGCATGTATCGCACTGGCAGAATTCGGTGAAACCTATCCGGCACTGGCTTCGGGCCGTCTGGCTGACCAGTATCAGTCCAACCTGCGCAAGGTTAAATGCAATTGATAGGGCGCTCGATCCGACTTTAATCAAGCGATTCCAGCGGGATCTGCAAAGCATCTGGCCCGAGCGGGGGGATGCCAAGCTGGCCATCGCCGTTTCGGGTGGTCCGGATTCCACGGCACTGCTGCTGCTTGCCCAAGCGGCAATTCCGGGACAGATCGAAGCCGCGACTGTCGATCACGGGCTGCGGCCCGATGCCGGCAAGGAAGCCGAACTTGCTGGGCGTATCTGCGCCAGGCTGAAGGTGCCGCATCAGACGCTGCGTGTGACTGTGGCGAGCGGCAATTTGCAGGATGCTGCGCGCCATGTCCGCTATGCTGCGCTGGATCGCTGGGCGGCGGATTGCGGCCTGGGTGCATTGGCAACGGCGCATCATGCGGACGATCAGGCGGAAACGCTGTTGATGCGGCTCAACCGTGGCAGCGGGGTGGCCGGTCTGGCCGGAGTGCGCGGGCGCGGCATTGTGCCGGGTAGCACGCGCCTGCTGCTTCGCCCCCTGCTTTTCTGGCGACGGGCGGAATTGGCAAGGGTGCTGGATCACGTTGGCGTCACCGCAGCGCAGGATCCCTCCAATGCAGACAAACGGTTCGACCGTGTAAGAATGCGCCGAGAACTGGCGAAGGCCGACTGGATTGATCCGATCGCCCTGGCGGCAAGCGCCAGCCATCTGTCCGATGCAGATGCCGCACTTGACTGGGCGGCGCAGCGCGAATGGCAGGAATGTGTCTCGGCAGTGGAGAATTCGCTGCGTTATGCCCCCTGCGCCCCGCGCGCCATCCGTTTGCGTGTTGTGGCGCGGATTATCACCCGGTTGGGCGGTATTCCGCGCGGCGGCGGCGTGGCGCGTCTGGTTGATCTTTTGGAGGCGGGGGAGCCCGGGTCGCTTGCTGGAGTGGTGGCCAGAAATGCTGCGGGCACCTGGACGTTCGCGCCAGAGCCGCCGCGCAGCAAGCCGGCATAAGCACGCCCTCAGAGGATCGAATCGCCCATGCCGATGCGCTTGCCGCGGGTGATTACTACCGTGTCACCCCTGGCGGCCACTTCGTATAATTTCGCCATGAAGCCATCCGGCGCGGCGACGCAGCCGTGGCTGGCATAGCCGTTTTCCACGGTCGAACCGCCATGAATGGCGATCCCGTCCCACGTCAGGCGCAACGTCCAGGGCATTGGCGCGTTATTGTATTTTTCCGAAACATTGTGCCGTTCCTTGGCCAGGATTGGAAATGTGCCTAGTGGCGTGGGATATTCGTCAGTCCCCAGCAGCACCGCCGCAGCGCCGATTTCATGGCCGCCCTGGAATACGGAAATGACCCGAGCGTCCAGATCGACTGTCATGACCAGCGGGCCATCCGGGATATCCTCATCGTCCCAATGCCATTCACCATATTTGATCGGGCCGGAAATGGGCAGGATGCGCTTGATGACAAAGGGTTCGTCGCTTGCCGATGGTGCGGCATTGACCGCTTCCCCTGCTACCGGTTCGGAGACTATTTCCGGTGCGGCAGGATTTGGCCGGACCGTTTGGGCTGCCGCATCTTCAGCTTCGCCGGACAGCAGATCGCCCCCCAGCATTGCGCCGCCAAACGCCAACGCCGCAGCAGCTGCCACGCCGCCGATCCATTTCACCATCGGGTCCATCGGCTGATCTTGCCTCTAAATTCCCGGATTTGCCAGTCCTGCCGATGGTTCGTCCCACGCCGAGACGGCGGAAGGTCAAACATTAACACCCTATCCATGGGCCCCGAATTCGTTGGCGATTGCGATAGATATCTGCCGGGTCAGACCATAGGCGCGTTCGAGTGGATCGATATAGTCGCGCTGGATCGCAGAATAGCCTATTCCGTCACCATCGGGGTAATCACTGGGTTCCTCTACATCGAAATCATCCAATTTCGGAAAACTGGTCGGGTATGCGCGGCGCAACTGTTCCAACGCATTGTCGATCCGCAGTGTAAAGACCATCTCCAGCACATCGTCGCGGCTGATGTCATTTGCGCGGCTGAACGCGGGGATCGAAACCGCTTTCAGGAACATATGCTGCAGCAGCGCGAGCCGCAGCGCCTGCAGCACACCTATCGTGCGCCTTGTATGTTCGCGGTCTTCCAGCGGAGCCTCGTCCGGGATCAGATCAAGCAGGCGGTGTAGTTTCAGCGCATCCACCCGCAACCGGCTGGCCAGACGGCGGAACACGCCGGTCCGATCATCCTTGGTCAGATATTCTGCCAATGCTTCGCATGCATCCGACAAATGGCTTTCGGTCCCGCGATAGGGACGGCTGGCCCAATAGGCGGAATTGAACAATTCGCCGAACGCCGCGACAGTCTTGATACTGGCCAGCGCATTGGCCGAACGAAGCAGCCTGACCAACTGGCGGCCCCGGTCGCTGTCCTGCAGCAGTGCCGCGACGTCTTCGTAATTGCCGTCCGCCGCGCTGCCGACCCCGGCGATCACGTTTACCGGATACCCCAATTGCTGCAGGATCGCGTTGTGGGGAATGGCGCGGATCTGGCGCAGGTTCATGTCCCGGTCGGCGGACAGGTCCGACTGGCGGCGCGATTTGCGGCTGCCGGTTTCGTTCAGCAGGCCAAGCCCGAACGCGGTGATTGCGCGGCTGTAGGTGGCGCTTTCCAAATGCTCACGCTGGTGCGAACGGATCGCGCGATAGAAATCGAGGCTGAGGTCGGTTCGCCGGTAAAACGGATCGGTCGGCGCATCGGGATCTGTGTCCGACGGACGATTTTCCGCGATACGGGTGAGCGTGGCCAGCGCCAGTTCCGGGGTGGCGAAGAACATATAACCATCGCCGCCCTGAAAGCTGACTTCGGGTTCCAGCCTGATACCTGCGCGCACGAACCGGCGCCGTGTCCATGGGCTAAGCGGCCATGCAAGCCGGTCTGCAAAACTGTCCGGATGGGCACCGCGACCCATGCTTTCGCCATGCGTGTTGAAAATCAGGGCAGCAACATCGGTCAGGCCATTGTCGCGCATGGCATCGGCCATCCGGCCCTGCAGTCGCTCGATCGCCAGGCTGGCGGGGATTTGCCCGACAAACCGCCCAGCATCAGAAAATCCGGTCTGGATCGCCACTCTTCCGCGAACCCGCGCATAATTCTGATAAACCGGCTCTGCCAACAATGCGTCGAGGAACCGGCCACCATGTTCCAGCGCACTTTCGGTTTCGAACAAGGGCGAAACATCGACCTTGTCCTCGATCCCGAACAGGCGGCTGAAATAGAGCGCGGCCAGGATAGTGCTGGGCTGTTCGCATTCGGCAATCAACATCCGGATCGGCGCGTCGCCGTCCACATGGTGCAATATCTGCGCCATTGCCAGGAACTGCCGGATCGCAGTGCTGCTTTCGATCGCCAGGGCTGCGAAATTGGATCGGAGTGGTTTCACATCAGCGAGCAATTCGCGCAAGGTCACCATCGCGCCCTTGCTGCCCAGATCAAGGGTATTTTCCGGGTCGATCATTCGGCGAATGGCGTTGTGCAATTGGCTGGAATTCACCCGGAAGTGGATCCAGCTCATCCCCAAACCGTCGGCCCGCATGGCCGCAGCCAGCGTCTTGAGCTGAACGGCGCGCGCGGCATCGGCAGCTTTCGCCTCCTCCTCCAGCGCCGCGACCATTGGTTCGAGCGACAGCAATTTGGCTGGATGGTCCCGCGTAAGCCGGTTTGCCGCGGCAGACAGTTCAGCCGGGTCGGACAAATCCGCGCGGAAATCACTGGTCCGCTCATGCGTGTATTTGGCGGCGGCCTGCAATTGCGGCAACAAGGGATGCTCGCTGTCGAATGCCGCCAGGGCGGCTGCGTACCGGTCCAGTCTTTCGGCCTTTTCCGACAGTCTGAAGCCGATGGAATCGAACCAGCGAATATCGGTCCGCCCATCCATGTCATAGCCGACCCAACTGGCGAAACGGACCGGCAATGGTGCCAGTTCGAGCCAGTTTTCAGGCCATTTTTCGCGTGCGTATTCCAATGCCTGGCGGACTATCGCGTCGCGCGCATCCTGTGCATGGGCGATCGCCTGCATCGCGCGGCCATGTTCATAAGCCAGGGTGATTTCAGGCCGTTCGCCCGAAGCCGCGCAGACCAGATCGGATATCTCGTCATTGCTGCTCGCTGCGCGCGCCACTGCGTCTGTCTGGTTCGGGGATAGCAGGAAGGTCGGGTGCGCAGTGAACACTGCATGCATCGCGGGCTGTCGCCAGTAATTGCTGAATTGGATGAAACTCTCGCTCGTGTCGGAAGCCGTCAGGGCAGCGAGGTTGGCCTGCATGGAAACCGGCGCCACTAACCGCCGCAGACGCTTCGCCCTGCTCTGCAAGGCATCGCAATCAAGCTCGCTGACCAGTTGCTGCACTCTGTCCAGCGTCAACGTGCCATCTTCGAGCTTGCGCGACAGGTCCAGAGACAATTGGAACACCGGATTGAACAGCGGTGTTTCGCGGGTCAGAACATGCAATTCCTGCAACCGCTCGGTCAGGCCGGAAATGGTGTTGTCGAACGGTTTCATGTGCCAGCTTTCCCCAATGCCGCGTTGCCCATGAAAACTGCCTGGCGGGCCACGGCCTCAACCCTGGGCATATCGGGCTTACCCTGCGGGGCCACCCAGCTGCCGCCCACGCACAATACCGGATCGAAGGTGAGCCATTCAGGCGCGTTTGCAAGACTGATCCCGCCGGTGGGACAGAATTTGCACTGGCTGAAAGGTGCCGCCAGGGCCTTTAATGCAGGCAGTCCGCCCGCGGCCATGGCGGGGAAGAATTTGAAATGAGTCAGGCCCAGATCCAGCCCCATCATGATGTCACCTGCATTGGCTATTCCGGGCAGAAACGGGATGTCGCGCCCGATTGCGGCCTGCGCCAAGCTGGGGGTCAGGCCGGGGGACACGATAAATTCGCTGCCTGCTTCCAGCGCGGCGTCCAGCTCAGCAGGATTGGTCACTGTACCGGCACCGACAATCGCGCCTTCGACCTGCTTCATCGCGCGGATTGCGTCGAGTGCCTGCGGCGTGCGCAAGGTTACCTCCAGCACGGGCAGTCCGCCCGCGACCAGCGCCTGCGCCAGCGGCACGGCGTGGTCGATATCTTCGATCACGATGACCGGGATCACGGGTGCAGCCCGCATGATGGTTTCGATGGCGTTCACGATGGGTTTCCTTTGCAGTCGGGGGCACCGCCATTTTCCGATGCGAACGCTGCGGCGGCACCGAACAATCCGGGTTGCGGGTGCACGATCAGTTTAACAGGTATTGCGGCCATCATGCTGGCAAAACGGCCCTTGGCACAAAACCGTTCGGCAAATCCTGATGCGATCAGGGTGTCGCGGATCCGGTAGCCAAGCCCGCCAGCGATCACCACGCCCTTGGCCCCTTGCGCCAATGCCATATCGCCCGCAACGCTGCCCAGCGACATGCAGAACCGGTCAACCGCAGCGGCGGCCAGGCTGTCGCTGCCGTCCTGTCCGCGGGTCCAAATGGCGATATCGTCTTCTTCGGCGACCGCCTTGCCTTCCATCGCGGCGAGGGTCTGGTAGATGTCGGAAATGGCAGGGCCTGCAACAACGCGTTCCACCGAGACCCGGTTGTGGCGTTTGCGCAGCCGGGCAAGGATCGCATCTTCGATTGAATCGAGCGGGGCAAAATCGACATGCCCGCCCTCGGTCGCCGATACGCGGTATTCGCCGGTCGGTTCGCGGTAGAGATGGGCCACGCCCAGCCCGGTGCCCGGCCCCAGAACCGTCAGCCGGCCAGTGGGCGGCAGCGGTCCTTCCGGGCCGGTCAGGTGAATGAACTGGTCATCACTGGCCCGCGCCACGGCATGGGCAACGGCTTCGAAATCATTGACGATGGTGAATTGATCGACATCCAGCTTTTCCCTCACCATCGCGGGGCGGATGATCCACGGATTGTTGGTGAACCGGATTACCTCGCCCCCCACCGGGCCGGCAATCGCCATCGACGCCGCGCGGGGCAGGGTACCGCCGCGCCGTTCGCGGAAATCTTCCCATGCAGTCTGGAAACTGGCGTGATCTACTGTGTGCAGCGTCTCGGGCTGGCCCAGCGTGATGGTGCCATCGTCCGTGACATTGGCGATTGCAAAGCGGGCATGGGTACCGCCGATATCGACCGCGACGAGATCGTAACTCATAGTCCGGCCGCCGCCAGCATCGCCGATCCGCCCTTTTCCGCTTCATCGGCCGCACCCCGGAACATCGCAAATAGCTCCCGCCCCATGCCCTTGGCAGGCGGCGGCGGCGGGGCCGGCTCGCGCACCGAGAGATCGGCGGTGGTGGTCAGCGTGCCATCCACGGCGCAGAGGCGGACCATGTCGCCATCCTGCAGCAGTGACAGCGGGCCGCCGCCGAGTGCTTCGGGCGAACAATGGATGGCCGCGGGCACTTTGCCGCTGGCACCCGACATCCGCCCGTCCGTGACCAGCGCGACCTTGTAGCCCCGGTCCTGCAAAACACCGAGCGGCGGGGTCAGCGCGTGCAATTCCGGCATCCCGTTGGCCCGCGGCCCCTGGAACCGGACGACGACAATTACATCACGGTCCAGCTCGCCCTTGGTAAAGGCCTCTGCCACCGCGTGCTGGGTGTGGAACACGCGGCACGGCGCCTCGATAGTGTAGCGATCCGGCGCGACTGCGCTGGTCTTGAAGGTGGCGCGGCCGAGATTGCCGGTGACCAGCCGCATGCCGCCATCGGCCTGGAACGGGGCAGTGGCCGGGCGCAGCATCGTATCATCGCCGCTCTTGCCGACCGGACGCCAGACGAGTTCTTCGCGCTCCAGCCCCGGTTCCTCGGCATAGGCGCTTAGGTCCGGGCCGCCGACGGTCATGATATCCCGGTGTGCAAGGCCAGCGTCCAACAATTGGCCGATGACATAGCCCATACCGCCCGCATCGTGGAAATGGTTCACATCGCCAGATCCGTTGGGATAGACCCGCGCGAGCAGCGGCACGGCGGAGGATAATTCGTCCAGATCGCTCCAGTCGATAACTACGCCCGCAGCCCGCGCCATCGCCGGGATATGAATGGCATGGTTGGTAGAGCCGCCGGTTGCGAGCAGCCCGACAGCGGCGTTGATGATCGCCTTTTCGTCCACGCAGCGGCCCAGCGGACGG
>JAGXGU010000180.1 GCA_024636575.1 Altererythrobacter sp. | reverse complement strand
CTCGTCGACCGGGAAGAAACCGCAGGTCGCGCCATATTCGGGCGCCATGTTGGCGATAGTAGCGCGGTCGGCGACCGTCATGCTGTCGAGGCCGGGCCCGTAGAATTCGACGAAGCGACCGACGACGCCATGCGCGCGGAGCATCTGGGTGACGGTGAGGACGAGATCGGTAGCGGTGATCCCTTCCGACATGGTGCCTGACAGTTTGAAGCCGACCACTTCAGGGATGAGCATCGAGACAGGCTGACCGAGCATGGCGGCTTCAGCCTCGATGCCGCCCACACCCCAGCCGAGCACGCCAAGGCCGTTGATCATGGTGGTGTGGCTGTCAGTGCCGACGCAGGTGTCGGGATAGGCGACTGTCGCGCCGCTAGGATCTTCGCTGGTCCAGACGCATTGCGCGATGTTTTCCAGGTTCACCTGATGGCAGATGCCGGTGCCCGGGGGGACTGCCTTGAAATTGCTCAGGCTTTTCGAACCCCATTTGAGGAAGTCATATCGTTCCGCGTTACGCTGATATTCCATTTCGACATTATGTTCGAACGCCTTGGGGTGGCCGAATTCGTCCACCATCACCGAATGGTCGATCACCAGATGCACCGGCACCTGCGGATTGATTTTCTGGGTGTCGCCGCCCAGCTTGGCAATCGCGTCGCGCATCGCGGCCAGATCGACCACGCAGGGAACCCCGGTGAAATCCTGCAGCAGCACTCTGCCCGGGCGGTACTGGATTTCCTCGCCCGTAACCGGGTTGTTCTGCCAGTCGGCCACGGCCTGAATATGGTCTTGCGATACGGTGAACCCGCCATCTTCGAACCGCAGGAGGTTTTCCAGCAGGACCTTGAGCGAAGTGGGCAGGCGGCTGATATCGCCGACTTTCTCCGCCGCCTTGGCCAGCGAGTAATAGGCAATTTCCTTGCCGCCGACAGTCATCGTGCTGCGGGCGCCTAGCGTGTCTTTTCCGACCTGGGTCATGCTGCGGGTGGTCCTTTCAAGGAAGATTTCGCCCTGCCAGCGTTCCTGCGGTAATTGCCTGCAAGGTTCGCCTGTAAGGGCACTGAGAATACAGCCCGGCACCTGCGCGTTCAAGTGCGCGAGGTCAAGGGGGCGAATAGCGCGAAAAGCCCCCTAAACCGAGGTTTGTTCGGTGTGGGGAACGGATTCGGCTGTTTTCGGAGGGCCCCTGGTGGCCATCCAGCAGCCGATGACGATCAGCATCGTTCCGGCAATTGTTGTTCCGGTGATCGGTTCGCGGAAGAACAGCCAGCCAAACAGCGCCGCCCATAGAAAACCGCTATATTCCATCGGAACCAGCGATTGCGCCTCCGCCCTGGCATAAGCCCAGGTGATCAGCAGCGCGCCCATCAGGGTCAGTATCGACGCAGTCGCGATGTCGGTCATGGCCCCTGCGGCGGGGATGGTCAGAAACCACGGCGCGAACACCAGCAGCACAGTGCAGGCAACGCCGCTATGGAAAACTGTCGCCTCCAGCGGGCTGGAAACCAGCGCCTGCTGGCGGATGATGATGAAATTATAGGCATAGAGCACTGCCGAAAACAGGATTGCGCCGAGCCCCTTCAAGGTTTCGATATCATGCTGCGCCGCGCCCAGCCTTCCGCCGACAATCACAATGGTTCCGGCAAGGCCGAGGATTGATGCCACAATCGCCTCGCGGCGGATCTGTTCGCCCAGCTGGATCGCCGCCAGATACAGGGCGATCAGCGGCGCGACAAAGCTGATTGCGATGGCCTCTGCGATCGGCATCTTGGTGAGCGCGTAGAAGAAACTCAGCGCCATGAAACCCGATACCGTTCCGCGGATGAGGTGCAATTTCAGGACGTTGCGGGCTGGCCAGCGGCCACCCGTGCCGAGCCAGATCGGCACAATGATGCCTGCCGCGATGGCGGAACGAAACACCGCCGCGCTGTAAGCCCCCGCCGCCAGCGCGGCCGATTTCATGAATGCGTCCATCAGGGACAAGAACCCGACCCCCAGCAATGCCGCAAGGAATGGAAGCATCGAATTGAGGGGCGCACGCGGCATTTTCGGCCAATAGTCCGGACGCTGTGATCTGTCACTATGGCATGGCAAATTATGCAATAAGCCATTATCCCGAAGGGAATTCATGATGGAGTCAGGCGCGCTCGTCGATGATATTGGAATTGCCGGGGTAAGCCCGAATCAAATGGTGCCGGCCAGATTTCCGGTTTTAGGGCAGAGTATATTATGAAATTTTCCCTTCGCGTTTCCTTGCTGGCGGCCGGTGTGGTGGCTCTTCCGGGTGTGCTGTATGCCCAGCAATCCGGCCCGAGGGACCTGTTGCCACCCGAAAAAGCGGCGAAGCAGCAGACGATCCCGGGCCAGCCGGTGGAAACGGAAGGCGGCACAGTGGTTTCCGGCCCCGTGGCCAAATCGACTTCGGTGGCCGAAGCCTTTTCGCAGGAGATGGTTCAGGAAATTCCTTCGCTGACCCAGCCTTGGTCGGTCAGTAATGCCACCGCGCTGGCGGCGTTCATCGCAGATATTGGCGCGGAAGGGCTTGATCCGGCGGATTATAATCTGCCTGCCTTGCGCGCCGCCATCGATGCCGGGCCGAGCGAACAGCTGGACGAAATGGCCAGCCAGAGCTTTGCATTTCTGGTCGAAGATCTGCGTGACGGCCGTACCCCGATGGAAGCGCGCAAGCAGTGGTTCGTGTTCGATCCCGATGCCGACCGCTATCCAACCGCAGCGCTGATGGGTGATGCGCTCGCCAGCGGCGATCTCGCCGGCACGCTCGTCCGGATCACGCCGGAACATCCCGATTATGCGCGGCTGAAGGAAGAACTCGCGGCAACTCCGGCGGCAAACAAGAAACGCCGCCAGTTGATCCGCGCCAATATGGATCGCTGGCGCTGGCTCGCCCGTGATCTGGGCAGCCAGTATCTGATGACCAATGTGCCTGAATTCCAGTTGCGCCTGACGGTCAATGACAAGATCATGCGGACTTACAAGACTGTGGTCGGCAAGCCGGGCAGAACCGCCACCCCGCAATTGGCGGAAGTGGTCGAAGGGGTGATTTTCAACCCGACCTGGACAGTGCCGCAATCAATTGTAGTCGGCGAAGGGCTGGGCGCAAAGGTGCTCGGCAATCCGGCATGGGCGCGGCGCGCCGGATATACCGCCACCCGGGGTGAAAACGGCTGGGTCAGTGTCGTCCAGCAGCCAGGGCCGGGCAATTCGCTGGGCCTGATGAAGCTGGACATGCCCAACCGGCACGCGATTTTTTTGCATGACACGCCGGCTCGCCACCTGTTTAACACCGCCGACCGCGCGCTGAGCCATGGCTGTATCCGCACCGAACGGGCCACCGAACTGGCGATCACACTGGCGATCCTGCAGGGCGGGCTGACCCCGCAGGAGGGCGTCGACCTGATCAAGGGCGGCGAATATACCAAGGTCAGTTTCCAGAAGCAGATGCCGGTCTACATCACCTATTTCACCATGGCCCAGGATATCGACGGCAAATTATCGACCTTCGCCGATATTTACGACCGGGACGCGCCGGTGCTGGCCAGTTTTGACGCGCCGCGCGAGCCCGACCGTCCGCGCGTGACGGGCGAGCAGGTGATCGTGATCGAGGATGATTTAAGGACGACCTGAGGGCGGCCGGACGAATTATCAGAAGCAGGGCTTAATAGACACCGGGATTGAGCTGTTCGATCCCGGTGGGCCTTTCGGGCATCAAGACTTCGATTGCGCGCCGCTGATCTTCCGGAATAATACTGCCATCTTCGCGCAGCCCGAGGCTGTCGGCATAGAGCACGCGCCCGCCGCCGAGGTGGAGCAGCGCCAGCTTGAACTGGGCATCGCCCATCGCAAAACAGCCGTTTGATCGGCCCAGCCGGCCCCATTTGTCGAGGAATTCTGGCTCCGCATAATTGGCGCGGTGCATTACTATTGCGCGGTTGAGTGCGTTGGAATTGGTGGGCTCCAGCCCTTCCAGCCGGATCGATGTCCCGTATCGGCCGGTGTACCAGCCGTAAGTCATGTAGGTGCCCTTGCTGGTGCAATGCGATCCGTCTTCGTTGGAAAACCAGTTGAGCCAGCCGTCGTGTTCCGGGTCCGACCCGTCCCCGTGGCTGACCAGGTAGGAATCGACCCGCCCGGCGTCCATGTTCACGAAATGGAAGCGCGGTTCGGACGAACGCAGTCCGAAATCGGCAATCCCGACAAAATCGGTCCGCCACAGCAGGCTGCCCGCCTTTTCCTGTTGCAGCTTGGCAATTTCCAGCAATTTCCGGTCACGCAGGCTGAGCGGCGATGCTTGCGCGAACAGGCGCGGTGCGCCGCCAATTGCCAGGCCGAGCGAGAGGCCAGCTGCCACACCACCGGAGAGAAGATCGCGCCGTTTCATAACGGCTCTATACCTAAACAATCCTATCTGGATGGTGAATATCTTTTTTGCCGCTAATCTGCTCGTTTGGCCTCATGTTCCGCGCGCGCTACCACTGCAAGCCGCTGGAGGCCGGGCATTCCGTTCGCGATGGCTGCCTGAAACCGCCCGAGTACAGCCAGTTTCGGGCTGCCCTCCCTCGCCAGTCTGGCAATTGTCGGTCCGGTAGGGTCAAGCCGCGATTTCGCCAGCCATGCACTGATTTTCGGGTCATTCGACCACGCGCCGCGGTTCATCATGTTGGTCAGCAAGGCCAGCGCGTAGCTATTGGGCGTGTCGGTCAGCGGTCCCGGACGGGCGAGCGCGTTTTTGGCCTCGTCACCCTGGAAATTGACTTCGATGAATGCTGCCACCGCAGCACTGAGCGTGACCAGCGGGACGTGGAGCGCCTGCAGCGTGATCCGGTCACCATCGAACAGGGGCACATGCGAATTATATTCGTGGAAATCGACTGCTGTTGCGGTGCAATCGATGAACAGGGCATCGCCCGGCACCGTTTCTTCCCCGTCAGCGAAAACCATCTTCCCCGGCGCGATTGCCTGCACCCGGCCGCGGCGGATTACGCTGGAGATCATGCGCAGCAGATCGACTTCGCCTTCGGAAATGGTTGCGTAATGGAACATCTCCGGCTTCACCGACGGATCGAGGCGCAGCATATAGT
>JAGXGU010000179.1 GCA_024636575.1 Altererythrobacter sp. | reverse complement strand
CGTAATTCATTGCGCGATTGCCTTAGTCATCAAACGGCCTGGCTTTGAGAGATTGCCCGGCAGGTGTGTTATAGACATATATCACCCAATGCAAGCAAGCGGTGATCTATGATGCCAACCATAGACTGCCTGACGCAGCGGGGCAATAAAGCGCTCGACCGGCGACGTATCTGGTCGACCAGCGATCCGGCGCCGCCAATACATTCTTTCGGCCCGAAGACCCGGCAGGCCGCGCTCAAGACACAAAAAGCGGGATGGCCGTGGCCACCCCGCTTCCGTCAATCCATGTGGATTGGTGTTTCGTTCCAGCGAACGCGTATTGTTTTTCGTTCTAGCGAACGCGGCCGCGCTGGACGAGGTTCACGATCCCGAGCAACACCACCGCGCCGATGGTTGCTGTTACCAGATACATGATCCAGCCGCCGCCGGTAGGCAGAAGGCCGGTAAAACTACCAATCCAGCTGCCGAGGATCCCACCGATAATACCGATGACGATGTTCCATAGAATTCCCATGGAGGCATCACGATTCATCACCATGCTCGCAAGCCAACCAGCAATTCCGCCGACTATAATAGTAACAATCCACCCTTGTTCCATAATACATCCTCCTGCTTTGTTTTCGATCTGAAGTTACAGCAATAACGCTGGGCAATTCAAATCGGTTCCCGGTCATTAATCGCCGGGCAGATGGATATTAGGATAGTCTGGCGGAAAAGGCTAATTTCAATCAAACGGTTCGGGCATGGCCCGAAAAACGCGGTAAATAGCGCCCGGGTTCAGTATTTCAGCTGGCGCTCGTACAGATCGCGATAATGCTGGATACGGGTAACCCGCAGGCCCTGCATGCCCGAACGGTCGACCGCGCGCTGCCACGAAGCGAATTCTTCCAGCGTCAGATTATAGCGTTCCAGCACTTCATCGATCGTCAGCAGGCCGCCATTGACGGCAGCAACCACTTCGGCCTTGCGGCGCACAACCCATCGTTTGGTGCTCGGCGGCGGCAGGTCCTTGATCGTCAGCGGCTCCCCAAGGGGGCCAATGACTTGCGCGGCGCGGATTTTCTGGTTTTCAATCATGTCAACTCTCGGTCACCGGGGGTCACGCAATTCGGTTCATGCGAACTTTTAGGCGCCGGGCCTTTTCGATCCGCTAAAGCTTTAGGGTTAATATCCTGCGCCCTCGAGTTAACCTGTGGGCAGGGATGCTGCGGTTCCTCGCAAGGTTCGGCAAAATTCGTGAAGGCGGATGGGGAATGAGATCCTGCCGCTGCGAGCGACGAGAAATTCGCTCCAGCCACCCGCGATGTTCCGGACAGGGTGCGGCGCAGGTCACGCATCGCAGCCAGTCTCGCGGTCAGTTCCGACCACAGGACAGGGCGCAATGGCGATCCTTCCGCCGCCTCTCCGCGAGCCTCGCTGCGGGCGAATTCACTGATGAGCACTTCGTTCATGACAAGTCCCTTACCAGCGCTTTGGTCAAGATAGGGTAAAGCCCGGGTTTACCTCCGGTTAGGAAACTCGGGCGCCCGCTCTATCCGGCGCAGGCGACCGCGAGCCATATCCAGGCGCTGAATTTACGCCTCTGGCCCCGGCCCGCGCAGATGTGTAAGGGGCGTGGCCATGGATACCGCCGCCCTGTTTGATTCAGCACTGGACCCTGCGAGCTTGTTCGACCTGCCCCGCGCAGCGAGCGATTGCCGGATTGTCGTCGCCATGTCGGGCGGGGTCGATTCGTCCGTGGTCGCCGCACTGGCTGCTGCCAGCGGCGCCGAAGTGATCGGGATTACCCTGCAGCTCTATGATTATGGAGCGGCGAGCGGGCGCAAGGGCGCATGCTGTGCGGGGGACGATATCAGTGATGCCCGCGCCGTGGCGGACCGGCTGGGCATTGCCCATTACGTGTTCGACCATGAAAGCGCCTTTCGCGAAGACGTGGTCGAAACCTTTGCCGATGATTATCTGCAGGGCCGCACACCGGTGCCCTGCATTCGCTGCAACATGGGGCCAAAATTTACCGACCTGCTGCGCATGGCGCGCGAGTTGGGCGCCGATTGCCTGGCGACCGGTCATTATGTGCGCCGCGAAATGGGCCCGGCAGGGGCGCAGCTACACCGCGCGCTCGATCCGGCGCGCGACCAGTCCTATTTCCTTTACGCCACCACCGAAGCGCAGCTGGATTTCCTGCGTTTCCCATTGGGCGGATTGCCCAAGGCCCAGGTGCGCGAATTGGCCCGGCAGGCGGGCCTGCGCAATGCGGCCAAGCCCGATAGCCAGGATATCTGCTTTGTCCCCGATGGCGACTATGCGAAAATCGTCAAGGCATTGCGCCCACAAGGCGCAAGACCGGGCGCGATCGTTCATGCCGAAACGAACGAGACCTTGGGCGAGCACAAGGGTGTGATCCACTTCACCGTGGGCCAGCGGCGCGGGCTGGAAGTGGGCGGGCAGGCGGAACCTTTGTATGTGATCAGCCTGGATGCCGGGACAGCAGAAGTACGCGTCGGGCCCAAGCGCCTGCTCGCAGTAGGCGCGGCCACCGTGATCGAAACCAACCGGATCGGGCCGCTCCCCGAAATTCCACTAACCGCCAAAGTCCGCTCCTTGTCGAAGCCGGTGCCGGTGGTGCTGGAGGGCTCGCTGGGCGACGGCGAGACTGTCACCTTGCGGTTTGCCCATCCGGAATTCGGTGTCGCCCCGGGGCAGGCCGCGGTGATTTATGCCGGGGACCGCGTGGTCGGCGGCGGCTGGATCGATTCGACCCAGCCAGTCAATGAATTGGCCAGCCCCGTCTAATCTTCCCACTTTTCCAGCACGCAGCCATAGCCCTTGCGGTAAGTTGCGGTGACCGGCGGCAGCAGCGGATAGCGCGCGGTGACGCTTTTCGCTTCCTCATCGCTGCTCAGGGAAACCAGTTCCATCCCGGCGAGGCGGTCTTTCTTGCAATCTTCCAGGCTGCGCCCGCCGATATAGCGGCACGAACAGGTCACATGCGCGCTGTAGCCCGCACCAGCAGCGGTATAGCCGAGTATCGGCGTGCGGTAGAACCAGCCAAGCCCGCCCAGCACGATTGCAACCGCCAGCAGCGCCCACGGCCAGCGGCGCGATTTCTTTCCGCCTGCGCCATGTGGGCGGGAACGGGTTCTTGATGCCGGCGATTTGGGTTTAGTATTTGCCAAGCGGGAATCCTTGCGCAAGTGAGGGGGAATGATGACACGGCTTTCACCCCCCCTTATCGCCAGCGTGATGCTGCTGCCAACCCTTGCTTTGGGCCTTGCCGGTTGCAGCAACACCGCGCCGCCGCCGCAGCCACTCACCCAGCAGGCGCTGGCTGCCGTGATGGAAGATCCCGGCGCACCGAAAGAACAATTGGCCCGGCAGCTGGACGAAGTTTTTACCGCCCCCGGTGTGGGGGAAACACGCGCGATGGTGGTCATGCATGGCGGCAAGATTGCGGCGGAACGATACGCGCCCGGATATGATGCAGACACGAAATTCGTCAGCTGGTCGATGGCCAAGACTGTCACGGCGGTGATGATCGGGATGCTGGTGGCGGACGGGCGGCTGCGGCTCGACGATTCGCCGCCGCTGCCGCGCTGGCAGCGGCCCGGCGATCCGCGCGGCGAGATTACCTTGCGGCAATTGCTGCAGATGCGGTCCGGCCTGCGCCACACCGAAGCGGGCGATCCGCCCTACGAATCGGCCGAAGTGCGGATGCTGTTTCTGGACGGGCGGGACGATATGGCCGATTGGGCCACCGCCCAGCCGCTGGAGGCTGAACCCGGCGCGATGTTCGAATATTCTTCCAACACCACCGTTATCCTGGCCGATATCGCCGCGCGGGTGCTGACCGATAGCAAGGACCCGGAAACACGGCGCAATGCGGTCGATGAATATCTGCGGACCCGCCTGTTCAGCCCCTTGGGGATGGATTCCATGGTGCCGGAATATGACGCCAGCGGGACGCTGATCGGCGGCAGCCTGATTCATGGGACGGCGCGCGACTGGGCCAAATTCGGCGAATTCCTGCGCAACAAGGGCTCTGTGCGCGGTGCGCAATTGATTCCCCGCACATGGATCGATTTCATGAAAACGCCCAGCCCGCGTTCCGGATTTTACGGCGCGCAGACCTGGCTCAATCGCGATTCGGGCCTCGACCGCGACGATCAACTGCAGGATCGCGGCCCCGAGACGATGTTCGCCGCGATCGGCCACATGGGGCAATATGTGCTGGTATCGCCCGACCAGAAACTCACCATCGTGCGCCTTGGCCATTCGGATAATGAGCAGCGCAAGGCCATGCTGCAGGAACTGCTCGACGTGGTGGAGCTTTACCCCGCGAGGTAGAAACTGCCTTCCACCACGGTCACGCAATTTCCGCCAAGCCACGCCTGGTCACCGTCAAGCCTGCAGGTCAGATCACCGCCCCGTGCAGATGCCTGATGCGCGGTGAAACTATCGCGGCCCAATTTGCCGGTCCAGAATACAGTAAGCACTGCATGGGCCGAACCGGTGACGCTGTCCTCGTCCACTCCGCCGCCCGGTACGAATACCCGGCTGACCACATCGGTGCTCCCGCCCGGCGCGGTGCAGATAAATTGATTCGCGCCCAGATTGCCCAGCCCGCGAATGTCGGGGGCAAGGCCGCGGACAACCTGTTCATCGGCATAGAGAAAAATGTCGTATCCGGCTGGATTGCGCCACACTTCCAGCGGTTCCGCCCCCAACAGGGCCGCCGCTTCGGGCCATTCGCCCTGCTGGGTCGGAATCGCAGGCAGCGCCAGTTCATAGCCAGCTTCGCTGCGGCGGACCTCCAGAATACCCGCCTTTCGCGTGCGGAATGTCACCCTGTCCCCGCCGTCTCGCTCAAGCAGTACATGCCCCGCAGCCAGCGTCGCATGGCCGCACAGGGCAATCTCCACCGCCGGGGTGAACCAGCGCAATTCCCAATCGGCGGCGCCGGTTTCATCCTTCACCACAAAGGCGGTTTCGGCGAAATTGTTCTCCTCGCCAATTGCCTGCAGCACATCGTCTGGCAGCCAGACCTCCAGCGGCATCACTGCCGCCTGGTTGCCGGTAAAGGGGCGATCGGCAAAGGCATCGACATGCCAATAGGGCAGTTTCCTGGTCATCAATCCTTGTCCAGTTTTGCAAATTCATCCGCTTCGACCAACGGATTACCCGGATCGTCCACATGGCCTTCCGGATCGATGTGGATCAGCAATTCCATCTCAGGGAAATGGCGCCCGAGATCATCTTCCACCCGCTCTATAATATCATGCGCCTGTTCCACCGTCATGGCAGCGGGCAGATCGACATGGAATTGCACGAAATCGCGGTGGCCGCTGGTGCGAGTGCGCAGATCGTGAAGATTGTTGAGTTCGGGATGTCTGGCCGCCAGTTCCACGAAGCGCTGGCGTTTTTCCTCCGGCCATTCGCGGTCCATCAGATGATCGATCGCCTCAGCCGCAGCGCGCCATGCGCCCCACAGCAGCCAGCCGGCGATCACCAGCCCGAACAGCGGATCGGCCAGAGCGAAGCCTACATATTGGTCCAGCACCAGCGCGGCGATCACCGCGACATTCAGCAGCAGGTCCGACTGGTAATGGACATGGTCGGCAGAAATCGCCACCGAACCGGTCTGGCGAATGACATCGCGCTGCCACGCCAGCAGCGCGATGGTCGCGATTATCGCCACCACCGATACGGCGATCCCGTAAGGGGCATCAGCCGTGCGGCCGCCTTCTACGATCCGGCGAATCGCGCTGAACGCAATTCCCGATGCCGACAGGGCAATCAGCATCACCTGAAATATCGCCGAGAGCGATTCGGCCTTGCCGTGGCCGAATCGGTGATCCTCGTCCGCCGGCTGCGCGGCAATATAGACGCCGACCAGCGTCGCGATACTGGCCACCAGATCCAGCGCGGTATCGGCCAGACTGCCCAGCATGGCGGTCGAACCGGTCTTCCAGG
>JAGXGU010000178.1 GCA_024636575.1 Altererythrobacter sp. | reverse complement strand
GGCGCTGCGCGATGCTGCCAATCTCACCGGCACCAAATATGGCTGCGGTACGGGCGATTGCGGGGCCTGCATGGTGCTGATCGACGGGGAGGCGCTGCGTAGCTGCCTGATCACCATTGCCGAGGCGGAAGGCCGCTTCGTCACCACCATCGAGGGGCTGTCACGCGACCGGTCGCATCCGGTGCAGCAGGCGCTGGTGGCGCAGCAGGCGATCCAGTGCGGTTTCTGCACGCCGGGTATCGCCATCGCCGCCGCCGCGCTGATCCAGCGCAATCCCGACCCCTCGAAGCAGGAGATCGAGGCAGCGGTGCCGAATCTGTGCCGCTGCGGCGTGTACCCCCGGCTGGTCGCCGCGATCCAGCAGGCGGGCCGCGTCGCCCGCCGTCAGGAACGCATCAGTGCCGCCCCGGCCCCCGGAATCAGCGGAGAAGACGCTGCACGGACGGTGCCCGCGATGGCTGCGCCGGCCGTTGAGGCGGCACAGCTGGACTAAGTCGGTTGGCATTGGGGGAGGCTGCAGTGTCGTGGAAAGCCGCCATTGCCAAAGCGCTATTGAATGGGCCAGCATAGGCAATGGAAAGCCGCGACCACCAATCCGAAATTATTGACCTCGTTGCTCACGAGCGTGGCCTTCCCCGTGAGAAGATGCACCTTTCAGACCGACTGCTCCATGACCTCGGCATGGACGGCGACGACGCGGTGGACTTCTTCAACAGCGTGCATGAGCGGTTCGGAACGGACTTAACTCACCTCCACGAGCATTGGAGCGAACACTTTGGACCAGAGGGGTTTTCGTGCTGGTATGGTTTTGCCATCGTTCCTGCTGCCGTCATCGGAGGCGCAGTCGCTGGTATAACTGGTCTACCCCCACTGTGGGGATTTGTCATAACCGTGGCTCTGCTCACGGCGGCGCTCTGGGCGTCGCGGCGATGGGGACCACCTGACAGGACAGTCCCCATTACGGTCATGGAGGTGGCCGCCGCTGTTGAGGCTGGTGCGTGGCCTAGCCGTTCTGAAGGCTAATGTCCGCAACGTTTGTCGTGACCCACCACTCGCGCCAAGCCTCTCCCGCAGAACAACCTACAGCTTCACCCGAACCCCCAGCCGCGCGCTGAGCGGGATGCCGGGCTGGATGTTGTTGTCGCCATGCGCGCTGGGATAGTATTTCTCGTCCAGCAGGTTCTCGACATTCAGCTGGACGGACAACCGCTCGCTGACATCGAAGAACGCCGCGGCGTCCACCCGCCAATAGGATGGCAGCACCACATTGCCGCTGAAGGAGGTGAATTGTTCGTCCTGATAGACCGCGCCGAGGCCGATACCGAAATTGTCGGTCAGCTGGACCCGGTTCCAGGCGGAAATCTGGTGCTCCGGCAATTGCTGGAGCCGTGTGCCGGCCGGGCCGGCCTCGGTCGTGGTCTGCAACTGGCCGTCGAGATAGGTGTAGCCGAGGCTCGCCTGCCAGCCGGGCAGGATGTTGCCCACCAGGCTGACCTCCATACCCTCGGTCCGGCTTTCGCCCGCCAGAGTGAGCAGTCCGGTGTTGTTTGGATCGGGCGCCTTGCTGTTGCTCCGATCAAGCCGGAAGACTGCAGCGGTCAGGAACAGATCAGGCTGGATCAGCCATTTCGCGCCAATTTCGTAATTGGTGAATTTCTCCGGGTCGAACGCCGCATCCGCCCCTGAAAGAAGGAGAAACTGATCGCCCGATTGCGGCAGGAAGCTTTCGGTATAGCTGGCATAGAATGAGAGTGTATCGGACGGTTTGACCACCACACCGAAACGCGGGCTGAACTTCTCATCCACCCGCGAAACCGCGGCGCTGGTCAGCAATTCAAGGGTATCGAGGTCGAACCGGTCCCAGCGGACCCCGGCAATCAGTTCCAGATGATCGCCGATCTTGATCTGGTCCTGCAGATATACGGAGAAAGTCTGCAAGTCGCTCTCGCGGCTGCGGATCGTGTCGGTCAGCGACACAGGCGGAACAAAGATCACATCGGCCAGCGGCACAGATACCTGACTGACCAGGCCCATGCCATCGTCAAACAGGACATTGCGGCGGCTGTTGCTCGTGTCTTGCGATCCCGCCTCGATCCCGAACAGCACCGTGTGGTCCAGCGGTCCGGTTTGCACATCCCACACCAGATTGACCTGCGCGATCAGATTTTCCCGCGCGGTCAGATCGCGGTAGCCGGACAAGCTGACAACCGTGCCATCGGTCCCGCGCGGCAGGACATTGGCATAATCCTTGTCGTAATTGGCATATTGAACTGAGGCATTGGCGGTCAGGCTATCCGAAAACCGGTGGTCGATCCGGGCGCGAGCGATGTGGGTTTCGGCGGTTGCGTAATTGAAATCGGGAGCGCCGAAGAACGTATCGTCGAAACCGCGCAGCGGCCCGCCATTTAAGGAAGGCACCCCGCGGTCCGTCACGCGGGCATCATCGTCATAGGAATAGGTCGCCGTGATCCGCGTATCCGGCCCGGCCTCCACCGTGACGGTGGGTGAAATCCCGATGAAGCGGCCTTCGTAGGAATCGCGGTTGCTGCCGAATTCCTCGTAAGTCGCGTTGAGGCGGGCAGAAACAGTGTCGCTCAACGGCTGGTTTACGTCTGCCGCCAGCGCGAAGGCGCCGAAATTATTCACGGAGCCTTCCATTTCGGTAAAGGTGTCGCCCGGCTGCGCGGTCTTGCTGACGCGGTTGACCACGCCGCCGCCGCCGCCGCGGCCAAAGATCAGTGCGTTGGCGCCCTTCAGTACCTCGATCCGTTCGATATTATACAGCGAGCGATAATATTGGGCATCGTCCCGCAATCCGTCGAGATAGAAATCGGCAGACGTTTCCTGGCCGCGGATAAAGATCTCGTCGCGGTGGCCTTCGCCGGTCTCCAGCGAAATGCCGGGGATATAACGCAGCGCCTCGCCCAATTGGCGGATTGCCTGATCCTGCAGCTGGTCGTCGGTGATCACCGCAACCGCCTGCGGCACATTGATCAGCGGCGTGGCGGTTTTGGTGGCGGTAGAGCCATCATCGGCGCCGTATCCCTCGGCCGCGCCCGTAACCACGATTTCGGTCGGGAGATAGTCGCGCACCGGCTGCTCGTCCGCCTCTGCCATGATGGGCGCGATCGGCAAAGCGAGCGCGGCACCGGAAAGCAGGATGGAACGGCGAGTGAATGATGGCATGATATTCTCTATTGCGAATGATTCTCGATATAGTCAGCCTGCTAATGAGAATGGTTTGCAGTTGCAACCACTCAATTGGCTTGGCGGGAAAATATCTGTTGGTTAGGGTAAGCCTGCATCACAATCGGAAGGACTGGCATGAAAGCGACCATCTGGCACAACCCCAACTGCGGCACGTCCCGGAACACCCTTGCAATCCTGGAAGAGCGGGACGGGATCGAATTGACCGTGGTCCGCTACCTCGAAAATCCGCCGGGCCGGGACAAGCTGGCCCAATTGTACCAAGATGCCGGAATGGCCCCGCGGGAAGGGCTGCGGCTGATGGGCACCGATGCCGAGGAACGGGGCCTGACCAGCGCCGATGACGACACCGTGCTCGATGCGATGATGGCCGATCCGATCCTGATCAACCGGCCGCTGGTGGAAACGGAAAAAGGTGTTCGGCTGTGCCGGCCCAAAGAGCGGGTCGAGGAAATCCTCTGATCCGGTTCTACCTGTCGGTTGTCAGCACCTCGTCTGCGGACAGCGATTTCCAGCCGATAGCCAGCACGGCGAAGCACAGCCCGATAATGACCGCGAAGGCCAGCCAGCCGGAATGGCCATACAGCCACACCCCGATGGCCGGGGCCACGATATAGGCCGCGCCGGTGGCGGAAGCGACGACGCCCGACGCCTCGCCCTGTTCATTGCGCGACACGGCCAGCGATGCGCCCGCGTTGAATCCCGGCCGGAACAGTCCGAAGCCCAGCGATGCGACCGAATAGCCCAATGCAATCCCGTGCAATTCCTGCGCCGTGCCGAACATCAGGGTGCCGACCGCTGCCAGGGCGCAGCCCCACAGGATCGCGGCCCTCGGCCCCAGATTGAGGCGCGGGATCAGGCCCCATTGCGCAAGCAGGGTAGCAATCGCTCCGCACATCAGCACGATGGCGATGGAACCGGTCGCGGCTTCGGGCGTGCTGCGCAGGCCGAGCCGGTCAAGCACCAGAAAGCCTGCAATGCCCAGCACCATCGCCTGCGCATGGCCGCCCAGCAGCCCTGAAATCACCCACGGGCGCAGGCGCGGTTCCCACCAGCCAAGTTTATCTGCCGTGCCCTGGGCAGACGCCTCGTCCTCTTCCTCATCGGCCTCGGGTTCCCGGCTGGATCCGCCCGATCCATAGGGCGCATCATACGCCGCCCCGCGCGCGGCGAATTGGGGAATGTCATCGGGCAGGAATATTCTCAGGGCGACCAGCGTAACCACACCCAGCAAGGTAAAGGCAGCGAAGGGACCGACAAGCCCAAGCCCCGGCATGACCATCAACGGCGCCAGAGCCGGGCCGATGACCGTGCCCAAGCCAAAGCTCGACGCGATCAGCGACAGCGCCTGCGTCCGCTGCGAGCGGGCGGTGCGCGATGCGACATAGGCCTGAACCGCCGGCGGCGCAGCGGAGCCATATCCGCCATACAGGCTGCGCGCGGCGGCAAACAGCAACAGCGTCCACAGCGCGGGCAGCCAGCCATTGAGGCCAAACCATAGCGCGGCTCCGCATAGACCCATCGACGCGCTGAAACCGATGAGACCCAGTGCCATCATCGCCTTGCGCCCGCGCTGGTCGGATTTGCGCGCCCAGATCGGCGCGCAGATCACCCACAATAGCGCCGACCAGCTATACGCCAGGCTGATCCATACGTCGGCCACCCCCAGCGATGTGCCGATTGCGGGCATCACCGATTGCATGGCGGTATTGCCCGCCGCAGTGGTCAGCATCACCGCGAACAGCAATGCCATGCGGTTGCGCGAAATCGGCCGCACGGGAGGGGGCGGGACAAGCAGCAATTCGGGCGGGTTTGTATCGGCCATTACCATTCAGGCGCTAGGCTTGCCCGCATTGGCTTGCAAGCGGCGGGTTGCATTTAGGATGGGTATTTGGCAACGCACGCGAACCCTGCGGTTCACATTCCGCGACGATTTATCGGGAAGCATTTTTTTGAACAAATCCAACCAGCTTGCAGCCTCTATGCGCGGCAGCCAGGAAAATCGCTTTGGCCGTCTGCTGGGCCAATGGGCGGTATTTTTCCGCGGTTTCCTTGAACATCCCAAAATGGTCGGATCGATCATCCCGTCATCGCGTTTCACCATCGCCAAGATGCTGGAACCGGTCAAATGGGACGAATGCAAATTGTTCGTCGAATATGGCCCCGGTGTCGGCACGTTCTGCGGACCAGTGCTGGAGCGGCTGCGGCAGGACGGGGCGCTGCTGGTGATTGATACCAATCCGCTGTTCATCGATTATCTCAACCGCACAATTGCCGACAACCGCTTTACAGCAGTGTTGGGATCGGCCGAAAATGTGGAACGGATTGTCCGCGAACACGGGCATGACCATGCCGACTACATTCTGTCGGGATTGCCGTTTTCAACCTTGCCCGCCGGCGTCGGCCCCGCGATCGCCAAGGCGACACATGATATATTGCGCCCCGGCGGCGCATTTCTGGTTTACCAATTTTCCGCCGCTGCCCGCGATTTCATGGCGGTGCATTTCGCGCGGATCGAACAGGGCTTCGAATTGTTCAATATCCTTCCATGCCAATTGTTCTGGGGCTGGAAAGACGAAGCGGCCTGATCCGGTTCGATGTTAGCTGGCCGGGGCAGTGATGAAGCCGCCCCGGCCCACCCCGAATTATTCGAAGGTTTCGCTGACTGACTTGGCCGATGGCCCGGTCAGTTGACGATAGGTCGCACTCAGCACTGCAACGATCACGATCGCCCAGACTGCGCCGATCAGACCATTCAGGGCGCCGCCGATCATCGCGGCAACCGAACCGGTTCCCAGCATCGCCACGAACAATCCGGTGACCAGTCCGAAGACTGCCGCCACCACGATGATTGCCAGGCCCAACAGGAAGTAGAATAGCAGCAGGCGCAGGCTGTTGCCTTTTGTCGCATTCCACGAAGCCTTCAGCGCGTTGACCGGATTGAGGATACCGTCGATCACCATGGCCGGGGCCAGCAGCGAAAATTTGATCATCACATAAACCAGCGCGATCGCGGCTATGATGCCGAGCAACACGCCAACAGCCGGTCCGCCCGCCGTGGCAGCCAGGCCGACGGGAACGCCCAGCACGATTGCAAGAACGACGACCAGCAGGATCTGTGCAGCGAGATACGGAATGAGTGTTTTTACGCCAGTTGAGATCGCATCGCCAACGGTTGGCCGATTATCTGCAAACAATGCAAACAGTGACAGTGAACCGATGGCATTGATGATACCGACCAGGAAGAACCACACGCCATTTTCTGCATAAAATGCCATCATCGTGCTCATTGGATCGTCGGGGTTCATGGCGGTTGGCCCGGCTGCCATGCCCGGTGCGACCACGGCCAGCACAATTGCGGGCAGAAAAACGAAAATCCCCGCGATAATTGCCACCAATTCACGATTTGCGGAAATCATGCTGGTCGCCTCGTTCCAGGCGCTGCCCATATCCAGTTTCATCTTGACGCACTCCCCCAATTAAATCCCGATTCAACAGAAGGTACTTGATAAGCCGGACAGGGCTTGCCACGCAAATTAAATGGAAAAAAACCTTTCCCCAGACACTTCGGCGAACGACACTTCGGCGGATTCGCTCTCCGGGATCGAATATCGCCGCGAGACCAGCCCGATTTCCTATCGTGAGGCTTTGGCCGCGATGGATATTCGCAATCGCGCCATTGCCAGCGGCGATGCGAATGAACTGGTCTGGTTGCTGGAACACCCACCCGTCTATACCGCCGGGACCAGTGCCGCAGCGGACGAATTACTGGACCCGCGTTTCGAAGTGGTCGAGGCGGGGCGCGGCGGACGATATACCTATCACGGCCCGGGGCAACGGATCGGCTATGTCCTGCTTGACCTGACCAGGCGCGGCCGGGATGTCCGGCAATTCGTCCATGCACTGGAAGGCTGGGTGATCGATACGCTGGGCGATATCGGGGTGGAAAGCTGGCGTGCGGAAGGCCGGATCGGCATCTGGACCCGCGATGTTGATGGCGGCGAAGCGAAGATTGGCGCAATTGGTGTGCGCGTGCGCCGCTGGGTCACCATGCATGGTTTTTCCGTCAATCTTGATCCGGACCTGTCCCATTTCACCGGTATTATTCCCTGCGGGATCGCCGAATACGGGGTCACAAGTCTCGCAAAATTGGGCATCCAGCTTGCACCGCAGGCATGGGATGAGGCATTGCTGGCCCGCGCCGGTGATTTCCTTGCCGCGCTGGATGCATGATGCGGAGAATTTGAGTGAAGCGAATTGGTGTAATCCTGCCTTCGGTACTCGCGCTGGCCGCGTGCGGCGGCGATCCTGCGCCTTCTGCTGATGGCGCATCTGCATCTGGCGAAGTGCTGGAAGGATCGATCAGCGACGCCATGTTGCCGCTCGATACGGTGCAATCAAAATCCCCGCCGCTTGAAAAACCGTCGTCCGCATCCGCCAGCAGCGAAACGCCCGCCGCCGATGAACCTGCAGAAGGCGCCGAGGAAGCAGAAGCCGCCCCCGAGGCGGAAGAACCCGCCCCGGAGGAGTAACCAGCCGCCTTGGAGGGAGAATTGGCCGAATTATTCAGCTGCTTCTTTTTCGCCGGCCATGACCGGATAGTCTATATATCCAGCAGGGCCGGGGAAGTACCAGCTCTGCGGAACATTCACGTTGGGCGCGAAGTCGGCGCCAGCGCGGATCCGATCCGGCAGATCGGGATTGGATATGAACGGACGCCCGAACGCAATGGCATCGCATTTGCCCGCGGTGACATCGGCTGCAGCGCTGGCCGCATCATAATCGCTGTTGAGCACCAGCGGGCCGGAATAGATCTCGCGGATCATCGGGCTTTGCTTGGGTACATCAGTCGATCCAAATGTGCCTTCCGGGCCCGGTTCGCGCAATTCGAGGAAGGCAAGGCCGAGATCTTCGGCCACCTGCGCCGCCGCGCCGAATATCGCTTCGGGGTGCCTATCGTCACAGCCCTGCGTATCGCCATTGGGTGACAGCCGAAGACCGACCCGGTCTGCGCCCCAGACCGAAATCAGCGCCTCCAGAACTTCACGCAGGAAACGGACGCGGTTTTCTGGCGGGCCGCCATATTCATCGGTCCGCAAATTGGTGGTTTCGCGCAGGAAT
>JAGXGU010000025.1 GCA_024636575.1 Altererythrobacter sp. | reverse complement strand
GTGTTGGGATCATCGAAGATTATTCCGCGATGATGACGATGGGGTTCAAGGCGGAGGGGGATGAGGTTGTACTGATCCGACCTTGGCACGAGACAAGCGGTTTGGGGCAATCTTTATGGGCCTACATCCTTCATGACCTGAAAGCTGGGAATCCACCCAAAGTCGATCTGGCGAGCGAAAGGAATTGTGGCGTATTCATCCAGGAAATGATCGGCGCCGGTATCGTAAATGCCGTGCATGATGTGTCTGATGGGGGATTAGCCGTTGCGCTTGCCGAAATGGCCCTTGCAGGTGGACTTGGTGTCGATTTGGACCTTATTGATTCAACCGATCCTGAATTCTGGTTTGCAGAAAATCAGGCAAGTTATGTCGTAACTGTTTCAGACCCATCGGATGGGCGTTTGATCGAAGCGCTCCAGGTAGCGGGATTAGCCTTTCAGGTACTTGGTCACGTGAACGCGGATAAATTTTCTATTGCGGGTCACGGCAATGTCTCCCTCACCGACCTCCGCAAAGCCCACGAGAGCTTCTTCCGCGATTGGATGGAGGGCTGACAGCCACTTCACCACGCCCTTCGGGTGCGGCACCTCTCTGGTTATAACGCCCGGCCACTTCACAATCGCACGTCATCCCAGCGAAAGCTGGGATCGCGCAAAGCCTGGGGCGCGCGTGAGACATAGCGATCCCAGCTTTCGCTGGGATGACAATAGTCTGAAGTGACGGCGCGTCAGGCAGCTTTGTTCTGGCCCAGCAGGTTATAGGGATCGATCGACTCGCCCTGCCACACCCGGTGTGCGGCGGCGTAATGGACTGGTTGGCCGATGTTGAAATCCCTGCGGGCCTGCTCCAATGGCATCGCTAACAGATCGCGGATCGACATTTCTGTCACCCGCGGACAGGCTTTGCCGAGGCGTTTCGCCTCGGTCACGGCCTTGAACACGGGCGCGCTGGTCCTGACCTGCTTCCTGATATTGTACCCGCCGGCATAGGCGATAAACAGATGAGCGAAGGACGGCTGCTGGCTGTAGGTGAACGCCAACACGCATTGTTCGCCCAGCGCATCGCGGCCGTAACCCGTCAGCACATGCAGCAGATCATGCGTGTCGCGCTGGCGATTTGCATACCATTCGACCAGATCGTCGAAACGCGGCCGGCTACCTCGAAAACGGTCGTGTTCCGCAACCAGCCCGGCGGCGGACAGCCCTTCCCGTTCCATGAAATCGACATAGGCATGGGCGACGGTGCCCGCTGGCAGTTTGCGCAGGGCGGCGTGATCGTCGAGAATATCGGGCAGATAAGGTTCAGCAGCGCGGATCGCCTGGCCCTTCTCGCTCAGGGTAAAGTCACGGGCGCGGGGCAGGAAATTGCTCGACGGGAAACATTCGAAGATGTGGAATACCTCCTCGGTATTTTCCTTATTCTTCATCAGTTCGTTCCAGTGCCCGATCGCCTTCAGCGGCCGGGTGCGCAGGGCGGTGCGTCCGGGATGGAGGAAAATCGTCCCGTCCCGCGCAACATCATTCGATTGCGCGGAAACGTCGGAAGTCATGCTGGTCGGTGCGTTCATTTCGGGCCCTTACTGACAGTGATGTCAATATAGCGGCAAGTGGTTAAAGTTTCCAGACCAAACCCAACCGGCAAATTATCCCGTCACCCATTCGCTTTGCGGAATGCCCAGTAGCGAGAGTATCGCCGTCAGATCACCACGATCGATCCAGCCATCGGACGCTGCGCGTGCCTTGGGTTTGGCGCGGTAGGCCATCCCGTAAGTAGCCGCCTGCAGCATCGGAATGTCATTTGCGCCGTCGCCCGTCGCCAGGCTGATGGCGACATCGCCCAATATGCCCATCTCGCCGCGCAACACCTCTTCCTTCACCCTGCTATCGACAATCGCGCCTTCGAGCCCGCCGGTGAGATTGCCGCCCGCAACGCCGAGCCGGTTGCCGACCACCCGTTCGAAACCGAGCATCTGCGCGACCGGATCTGCGAAATGGTGGAAACCGCCCGTGACCAACACGGTGCGGCATCCCTTGGCTTTCAAGGTCGAAACCAGAGTGCGCGCGCCCGAAACCGGGGTAATGCGTTCATCGAGACATTGCTGGATCGCATCTTCGCCAAGCCCGCCCAGCAGGCCGACACGTTCGTTCAGCGCCGACACGAAATCCAGTTCGCCCCGCATCGCGCGCTCGGTAATGTCGGAAACGCGGTCCTTCAGTCCGGCGAAATCGGCTAGTTCGTCGATGCATTCCTGCCCGATCATGGTCGAATCCATGTCCGATACAAACAGATGGGGCACCTGGATCTCCGCTTGCGAAACCAGCAGGTCGGACGGGGTGAAGTGTTCGTCCAGAATCCGGCGCAGCGCCGCCGGGTCGCCTTCCGGCAGGGCGATCTCCATCACATCGCCGCAGAAATCCAGCATCCGCGCCACCGCCACGCGCATGTCCGCGGCCGCCAAAGCGTCCACAGCGGCATCGAGCCGTGTTTCCAGCGCGGCAGGGTCTGCTATCAGGCGGGCGATGAGCACCAGAGAATCTCCTAAAAACTTGGCAACCGGATTGTCGGACGCGGGGCCGCCGGTGGCGCTAATTGCAGGACCGACCGCCAGCGGCAAGAGCGATCTGGCCGTGCGGCTGGCGCTGGCTCTTGGCGAACAAGGACGCAAGGCGGCAGTAATCAATGCCGACAGCGCGCAGGTTTACCTCGATTTGCAAGTGCTCAGCGCCCGGCCGGATGCAGCGGAAATGCGCGGCGTGGATCACCGACTGTTCGGCACATGGGACGGCGCGCAGCCATGTTCTGCAGGTAATTGGGCACAGGCTGCCAAGCGGGAAATCGCCGCGCTACATTCCGAAGGCGCTGTCCCGATTCTGGTCGGAGGAACCGGCCTTTATTTGCGCACTTTGCTGGACGGGATTGCACCCATCCCAGAGATCGATCCGGAAATCCGCGCACAGATTCGCGCGCTGCCGCAATCCGATGCTCGCCGCGCCCTGCTGGAAGAAGACCCCTCTGCGGCGGCGAAGCTGGCACCGGCGGACAACAGCCGCACGGCCCGCGCGCTCGAAGTCGTCCGTTCCACCGGAAAGCCGCTAAATCATTGGCAGAAATTTCTTGAGGGCGGGATCGGTGATGCGATCACCCTGCATCCGCTGATCCTGCTGCCCGAACGCCAACTGCTGTATGACCGGTGTGACCAGCGTTTCGAGACAATGCTTGATCTTGGCGCGGTGGAGGAGGTCGAAGCCCTGATGGCACGCAATCTGGATCCGGCATTGCCGGTTATGCGCGCAATCGGCGTGCGGGAGATCGCTGCGTGGCTGGGCGGGGATTGCACGAGAGAGGAGATGATCGAGGCCGGCAAGCTGGCCACCCGGCAATATTCCAAGCGGCAATATACCTGGTTCCGCAACCAACCCCCGGAAGATTGGCCGCGCACCGCGTTGGATAATAACTCAATCGATGTTTTATTCGCAAGATTATTACGCTAATTAAGGTTGACACGATACTTTTATTTCCGTAGGTGCGCCCCCAATTGGTCCGGTCTATGCCCCTTCTACCGGGGTGCTTCCGGGCCACATTTATTGGAGAAGATCATGTCCAGCCCAACATCGGGCCCGAATAATAATGGTGAGCGCAGCGGCGCTGGCATCCTGATCGAATGCCTGGTGCAGCAGGGTGTCGAATTCATCTTCGGCTATCCCGGCGGCGCGGTGCTGCCGATCTATGACGAATTGTTTGCGGACCAGCGCATCCGGCACATCCTGGTACGCCATGAAGCCGGCGCGGCGCATGCAGCGGAAGGATACGCGCGGTCCACGGGCAAGCCCGGCGTGGTGCTGGTCACCTCCGGTCCCGGCGCGACCAATGCGGTTACCGGCATTGCCGATGCGTTCATGGATTCTATCCCGCTGGTGATCATCACCGGACAGGTCCCTACTGCTCTGATCGGGACGGACGCATTCCAGGAAGCCGACACTATCGGTATCACCCGCCATTGCACGAAACATAATTACCTCGTCAAAGACCCGGAGGCGCTGGCCCCGACCATTGCCGAGGCATTCCGCATTGCCACCACCGGCAGGCCCGGCCCGGTCCTGATCGACATTCCCAAGGATGTGCAGATTGCCCAAGCGGCGTTTGGGGCGGAATTTGGCCAAAAACCTGCGGCGGCCCTCGCCTCCGCCCGCTATCAGCCGCAGACCGTTGCGGAACCGGAATTGATCGCCCAAGCCATCGAATTGATGGCCAAGGCAGAAGCCCCGGTTTTCTACACTGGCGGCGGGATTATCAATTCTGGCCCCCGCGCCAGCACCTTGCTGCGCCAGTTGCAGGATATCACCGGCGCTCCGGTCACTTCAACCCTGATGGGTCTGGGCGCATTTCCGGCGGAACATCCCGATTGGCTGGGCATGCTGGGGATGCACGGCACCTATGAAGCCAATATGGCGATGAATCGCTGCGACCTGATGATCTGCGTCGGCGCGCGGTTCGATGACCGGGTGACCGGGCGGCTCGACGCGTTTTCGCCCGATTCCACCAAGATCCACATCGATATCGATCGCGCCTCGATCAACAAGATCATTCCTGTCGAACTCGGCATAGTCGGTGATTGTGCAACCGTGTTGGAACAATTGGTCGCGGCTTGGGGCACCCGCAAGCCGCGCGATCTGGGCGAATGGAAAGCCCGCATCGCCGGATGGCGCGCGCGCGAAAGCCTCGCCTATCCTGAACGCAAGGACGCCATCATGCCGCAACTCGCGGTCGAGCGGCTGTTCGCCCTCACCCGCGACCGTGACCCGATCATCACCACAGAGGTTGGCCAGCACCAGATGTGGGCGGCGCAATATTTCAGGTTCTTCGGGCCCAACAAATGGCTGACCAGCGGCGGCCTCGGCACGATGGGATACGGCCTGCCGGCCGCCATCGGCGCGCAATTGGGCAACCCTGATGCTCTGGTGATCGATATTGCCGGTGAGGCATCCATCCAGATGAACATTCAGGAATTGGGCACGGCCAGCCAGTACCGGTTGCCGGTCAAAGTGTTCATCCTCAACAATGAATATATGGGCATGGTCCGCCAGTGGCAGGAACTGACTTATGAAAGCCGCTATTCCAACAGCTATTCGGACAGCCTGCCCGATTTCGTCGCGCTGGCGGAAGCGTATGGCTGGAAAGGAATCCGCATTTCCAATGAAGCCGGTCTCGACGCCGGGATCGAAGCCATGCTGGCGCATGACGGACCGGTAATGGTCGATTGCCAGGTGTCGAAAGACGCCAATTGTTATCCGATGATCCCCAGCGGCGCTGCCCACAC
>JAGXGU010000177.1 GCA_024636575.1 Altererythrobacter sp. | reverse complement strand
GTGATGGTGCCGTGGCCGAAAATCCTCGAAGTCGCCAAAGCGGAGGATGTCGACATGATTGGCCTCAGCGGCCTGATCACCCCGTCACTGGATGAAATGGTCACCGTGGCCGAAGAAATGCAGCGTGAGGGCATGACCATGCCGCTGCTGATCGGCGGCGCGACCACCAGCAAGGTGCACACCGCGCTGCGCATCGAACCCGCCTATACCGGACCGGTGATCCATGTGCTCGACGCAAGCCGCGCGGTCGGCGTCGCGTCGAAGCTGCTGTCCGATACGTTGCGTGATGATTTCGTGGCCGATGTGAAGGCCGAATATGACGATCTGCGCTTCAAACGCGCCAACAAGGGCCAGTCCGAACCGCTGCCGCTGGCGGAAGCCCGCGCCGCCAGTTTCAAGCCCGATCTGGCGGAAAAACCCCCCGCACCGGTAAAGCCGGGCGTTCACGCCTTTGGCGATTGGCCGCTCGCCGATTTGCGGGAAGTGATCGACTGGACTCCGTTCTTCCGCGCGTGGGAACTCCACGGCAATTATCCCGCGATCCTGACCGATGAAGTGGTCGGAGAAAGCGCCCGGTCGTTGTTTGACGATGCGCAGGCGATGCTGGACCGGATCATCGCGGAAAAATGGCTGACGGCCAAAGCGGTTGCAGGCTTCTGGCCATGTCGGCGGGACGGGGATGATGTGCTGCTGGACAGCGGGGAAAGGCTCCCCTTCCTCCGCCAGCAGGTCAAGAAAAGCCGGGACCGCGCCAATTACTGCCTTGCCGACTTCATCGATCCGGCAGGTGACTGGATCGGCGGTTTTGCGGTCGGCATCCACGGGATCGAAGAACATTCGGCACGGTTTCAGGCCGCGCATGATGACTATTCCGACATCCTGCTGAAAGCGCTGGCTGACCGGTTCGCGGAGGCCATGGCGGAACGGCTGCACCAGCATGTGCGCACCGATTTGTGGGGCTATGCGCCGGGGGAACAGCTGACCAACGAAGCGCTGATCAAGGAACAATACCGCGGTATCCGCCCCGCGCCGGGCTATCCCGCCTGTCCCGATCACAGCCTGAAGCCGATCCTGTTCGACCTGCTCGATGCACCCGCCAATGCCGGGCTGACCTTGACCGAAAGTTTCGCCATGTGGCCCACGGCAGCGGTCAGCGGGTTCTATTTCGCCCATCCCGAAGCGTCCTATTTCGGGGTGGCGCGGGTCGGGCGTGACCAATTGGAAGACTACGCGGCGCGGCGCGGGGCCGATCTGGCCACGGCAGAGCGGTGGCTACGGCCCAATCTCGACTGACTGCGCCCTTTCTCAAGCCTCCCTGTCGATCATCCGTCCCAGGCGGCGCAACAGCGGGCTCGCCATTGGAACAGATAACATCGTGCTCGCCACCGCCATCAGCAATAATGCGGTGAAGGCGGTGCTGGTGATAATGGCCTTGTCCAGCAAGACATTGGCAAAAATGATCATGATCAGCGCCTTGGTCTGGAGCAGCCAGCCGATCAGCTGTGCCTCGCCGCGGGGCCAGCGCAAAATTCGCCCCGCTGCCGCAAGACCCAGCAATTTGCCGCCGACCGATGCAGCCAGCAGCAGGGCGGCAGCACTGAATACGGCGACACCCCCGGTTTCCCACTGGGTGCGCAGGCCGGTGGACAGGAAGAACACCGGCATGATGGTGAGCAGGATGATCTGGCGAAACCGGTCCATCGCATCTAGCCCGAACCACCGCGCATCCAGCACCGTCCCGGCCAGAAACGCGCCGACCATGTAATGCAGCCCGGACCAATCCCCCGCCAGCCCGCATAGCGCCAGCCAGATAAGTCCGATCGGCCAGCGGTCCGCCTCCTGAACGCGGACCATCAGTTTGCGGATCAGCCACGCCGCGATGATGAACCCGGCCAGGAAGGCAATCTGCCGCCCGATCCGTTCCCAGTCGAGCAGGATCAGGGCCAGAACACCCCAGATCGCGATATCGTCGAGACTGGCATAGCGCAGGATCCTCTGGCCGAGCGCAGTGCGCAGGATTTCCAGCTTTTCCATGAACAGAACCAGGATCGGCAAGGCCGTGACCGCGCAGGCCATGCCGATGCCCAGCACCACCTGCCATGCGGCGCCGTCCGGGCCCTGCCAAACGTCCGACCAGAGCAGCAGCAGCAGCCCGGCGAGCGATCCCAGGACAAGCGGGACGCCAAGCGCAAGACCGGCGGTGATGCCGGTTTCCCGCCGGTGCCGCCAAGCCTGGGACAGGTCCAGTTCGATCCCCGCGATCCAGACGAACAGCATCACCGCCCACCAGGCAACGCCGTTCAGCGCGGTGATCACGTCGGGGCGGAATACGAAGGCGTAGTAATCAGGAAAGGCCGCCCCGATCACACCCGGACCGAGCAGGATCCCGGCGATGATCTGCACCACCACCAGCGGAGCCCATGCGTCGCTGCCAAGCAGCCGCCA
The DNA here is from genome assembly GCA_024636575.1 of Altererythrobacter sp. GTDB lineage: Bacteria > Pseudomonadota > Alphaproteobacteria > Sphingomonadales > Sphingomonadaceae > Allopontixanthobacter. Next base: position 9,772 of record JAGXGU010000177.1, on the reverse strand, counting down.
GACGAGCCACGGCACTGCCAGGATGATCAGCAAGGCGATCAGGTAAACTTCGGTGACTGTCATGGTTTTCCCGCCCGTTCAGCGCTTCTTACCGGCCACGCAGGGCAATTCAAGCCGCTTGCTGGACAATTGCTGCTGGTATTCGCGACACGGGCATTGACGCGGGCACACGGCTGGGCAAAAGCGGTTCCCGTCGCCGGGTATCGAATGATTCCCGGCCATATCACGGGAGAGATCGCGGGCTGTAACAGGCTCTCGGCGCCGAAGGAGCAACCGCCCCGGAAACTCTCAGGCAAACGGACCGTGATGTGGCAGACACTCTGGAAAGCAGGTTGCGGCCCAAGAAAAGGGTGGCTGCCTCACCGAAGGGGTAATCCTGCCATACCTTTTTCGAAAAGGCTGGGCAGGTAAAACTCTCAGGTACTCCCGACAGAGGGGGCGTGGTGAAGGTGCTTCCTGTGAAGGATGCGCCGCCATGTCTGACGGGAATTCATGCGTGAACGAAGATCAATCCGAAACCCATCCAGACGATCTGCCGGAACAGCAGGTGCTGCCGCTGGATGCGTGGCACCGTGCGCATGGCGGGCGGATGGTCGAATTTGCCGGTTACCAGATGCCGATCCAGTACACCGGCCAATATGGCGGGATCGTGGCCGAACATGAATGGACCCGCAATCATGCGTCGCTGTTCGATGTCAGCCACATGGGCCAACTGGTCCTGGAAGGCGAAAATGCGGCTGGGGCGCTCGAAGCATTGGTGCCGGGCGATGTCTCCGCGCTGAAGCCGGGGCGGATGCGCTATTCGCTGCTGCTGGATGAAAATGGCGGAATTCTCGACGATCTGATCATCACCAACACCGGCGAGCGCCTTGCGCTGGTCGTCAACGGTGCGGTCAAATGGGACGATATCGCCCATTTGCGCGAACATCTGCCGGATGAGATCACACTTACCCACCAGGCCGACCTGGCGCTGCTGGCGTTGCAGGGGCCGGAAGCGGGTGCCGTGCTGGAGGGTCTGGTCCCCGGGACCGGCGCACTGATTTTCATGACAGCCGCTGCCTTCGAGTGGAATGGCACGCCCCTGTGGGTCAGCCGGGCAGGCTATACCGGCGAAGACGGTTTCGAGATTTCGATTGTTGCCGATATGGCGGAGGCGCTGGCCGATGCGCTGGTGGCCGACGACCGTGTACAGCCAGCAGGACTGGGCGCGCGCGACAGCTTGCGGCTGGAAGCGGGATTGCCGCTGTACGGCCATGATCTTGATCCCGAAACCGATCCGGTGTCTGCGGGCCTGATGTTCGCGCTGAGCAAGAGCCGCCGCGAGACGGGCGGCTGGATGGGCCATGCGGCAATTGCGCCGATACTTGCATCGGGCGCTGCCAACAGGCGTGTCGGCCTGATGGTGGAGGGACGCATGCCCGCCCGCGAAGGCGCGCTGGTGTTCGCGGGTGACCGGGAAATTGGCCGAGTAACTTCGGGCGGTTTCTCGCCCACGCTCGGCTATCCCATCGCAATGGCCTATATCAATGCTGACCACGCGGCCGATGGCACGCGCTTGCAGATCGAAGTTCGCAGCAAACGGCTGGATGCGCTGGTAGCGCCGATGCCATTCGTCCCGCACCGCTATTATCGAGGAGACCCCAGATGAGCCGTTACTTTACCGAAGAACACGAATGGATCGATGTCGAAGGCGACACCGCGACAGTCGGGATCACCGATTATGCGCAGGAACAATTGGGCGATATCGTCTTCGTCGAACTGCCCGATGTCGGCACGGTGGTGGAACAGGGCGGCGATGCGGCCGTGGTCGAATCGGTCAAGGCGGCGAGCGATGTCTATGCGCCGATCTCCGGCGAAGTGACCGAAGCCAACGGCGCGCTGGAAGACGATCCGGCGCTGGTCAACACCTCGCCCGAAGAAGACGGCTGGTTCTTCAAGCTGACCATCAGCGACAAGAGCGAGCTGGAAGGCCTGATGAACGAGAAGACCTATGCGGTGTTTGTCGAAGGACTGTGATCGTCATCCCAGCGCAAGCTGGGATCTGGTTCAAACACGTCCGACCATGCGGATAGCGATCCCGGCTTTCGCCGGGATGACGGGATATTGAAACAATGCGTTACCTACCCCTGACCGATGCCGACCGTTCGGCGATGCTCGATGTGATCGGCGCGAGCGATGTGGATGCGCTGTTTGTCGATGTGCCGCCGGAGGCGCAGCTGGACGGGCCGATCCACGGCCTGCCGATGCATGCGGGCGAGATGGCGGTCGAGCGGCACATGGCAGCCCTGGCGGGGCAGAACATGGCCGCATCGAGCGTGCCGTTTTTCCTCGGTGCGGGGGCTTACAAGCATCATGTGCCGGCCAGCGTAGATCATATCATCCAGCGCGGCGAGTTCCTGACCGCCTATACGCCGTACCAGCCGGAAATCGCGCAGGGTACGCTGCAGATGCTGTTCGAATTCCAGAGCCAGGTCGCGCGGCTGTATGGCTGTGCGGTGGCCAATGCGTCCATGTATGACGGTTCGACCGCGTGCTGGGAAGCGGTGGCGATGGCTGGCCGCGTGACCAAGCGCAAGCGGGCTGTCCTGTCCGGCGCGCTGCATCCGCATTATACCAATGTGGTCAAGACAATGGCCAAGTTCACCGGCGATACGATTGCCGATGCGCAGCCCGCGGTTCAGCCCAAGTCCGACAATGCCGGCCTGATTTCGCGGATCGACGACGAGACATCCTGCGTGGTGGTGCAATATCCCGACATCCTCGGCCGTCTGCCCGATTTGCAGGAAATTGCCGATGCGGCCCATGCCCGGGGCGCGCTGCTGATCGTGGTCAACACCGAACCGGTGGCGCTCGGCGCGATCACTTCGCCCGGCGAACTCGGCGCGGATATCGTTGTCGGGGAAGGCCAGTCGATCGGTGTCGGGCTGCAGTTCGGCGGGCCGTATCTGGGCCTGTTTGCCGTGCGCGATCCCAAGCACGTTCGCCAGATGCCGGGCCGGCTCTGCGGGGAAACCGTGGATGCGGAGGGCAAGCGCGGCTTCGTGCTGACCCTGTCCACCCGCGAACAGCATATAAGGCGCGAGAAAGCGACCAGCAATATCTGCACCAATTCGGGCCTGTGTGCGCTGGCGTTCAGCGTCCACATGACCCTGCTGGGCGAAAAGGGCCTGCGCGCACTGGCGACGGAAAATCACCGGCTGGCGTGCATTGCTGCCGATGCGCTGGCCGCTGTGCCGGGCGTGCGGCTGCTCAATGATGCGTTTTTCAATGAATTCACGCTGCTGCTGGAAGCGGACGCTCGGCAGATCGTGCGTGATCTGGCAGCCGAGAACGTGCTGGCGGGGGTTTCACTCGGGCGACTGTATCCCGGCCATCCCGAATTGTCGCGCGGGCTGCTGGTCGCGGTGACCGAAACCACCACCGAGGAGGATATTCAGGCCCTCGCGGCGGCATTGAGGGAGAAGCTCGCATGAACGCCCCGAACAAGAGCGGCTGGAAGCCCGAAATGACCGCCGATGGCGAGACGATTGGCGGTCCGCCGACCCACACCGGCAATCGCGCGCTGATGCTGGACGAGGCGCTGATTTTCGAAATTGGCGACAGGAATACAACCGGCGTCGATCTGCCGCAGCCGGACTTGGCTGCGCCAAACCGTCTGGGCGGGCTGGAACGCAAAGCCGATATCGGGCTGCCCGGTCTGTCCGAACCCGAAACCGTGCGCCACTATACCCGCCTCAGCCGGCAGAATTACGCCATCGATCTGGGCCTGTTCCCGCTCGGCAGCTGCACCATGAAGCACAATCCGCGGCTGAACGAGAAAGTCGCGCGGCTGCCCGGTTTTGCCGATCTGCACCCGATGGCGCCCACTTCCACCACGCAGGGTGCGCTCGGGGTGATTTACGAACTGGCTGAATGGCTCAAGACGCTGACCGGAATGCCCGCCGTGGCGATGAGCCCCAAGGCGGGTGCGCATGGCGAATTGTGCGGGATCCTCGCTATCCGTGCGGCGCTGGAGGCGCGCGGAGATGCGCGCAAGGTCGTGCTCTGCCCCGAAAGCGCGCATGGCACCAATCCCGCCACCGCCGCCTTCGCCGGGTACGAAGTGGAGGATATCCCTGCCACTCCCGAAGGCCGGGTGGATCTGGCCGCGCTGGAGGCCCGGCTGGGACCGGACATTGCGGCGGTGATGATCACCAACCCCAACACCTGCGGATTGTTCGAGCGGGATTTCCGCAAGATTGCCGACGCGGTCCATGCGGCGGGCGCCCTGGTGTACTGCGATGGGGCCAATTTCAACGCCATTGTCGGCCGCGTTCGTCCGGGCGATCTCGGCGTCGATGCGATGCATATCAATCTGCACAAGACCTTCTCCACCCCGCATGGCGGCGGCGGCCCGGGCAGCGGTCCGGTGGTCTTTTCCGAAGCGCTGGCACCCTTTGCGCCGCTGCCCTTCGTGGAAAAAACCGCCGATGGGTACGAATTGGTCGAGGAAGAAACGGCGGGCGAACATCACGCACGCAGCTTTGGCCGGATGACCGCCTTCCACGGCCAGATGGGCATGTTCACCCGGGCGCTGACCTATATGCTCAGCCACGGCGCGGATGGCTTGAAGCAGGTGTCGGAAGATGCGGTGCTGAACGCCAATTATATCCTGCGCAGCCTCGAGGACGTGTTGTTTGCACCCTATGCGGACAGCGGCCCGTGCATGCATGAGGCGCTGTTTGGCGACAAGGGCTTTGCCGAGGGGATGTCGACGCTGGACCTCGCCAAGGGGCTGATCGACGAGGGGTTCCACCCGATGACGATGTATTTTCCGCTGGTGGTCCACGGCGCGATGCTGGTGGAACCAACGGAAACCGAAAGCAAGGCGGCGCTGGACCAGTTCATCGGCGCGATGCGCAGCGTGGCAAGCCGCGCGATTGCCGGGGACGAGTCGCTGAAAACCGCCCCGCATTACGCCCCGATGCGGCGGCTGGACGAGACGCTGGCTGCGCGCAAACCAGTGCTGGCATGGGCCGATCCGGGTATCGTCTGACCCGTAGAGCTTGATTAGTTGGCCCTAAACGGCTTTCGTCCGTCCGGGGGAAGTTCATGCCAGCAATTGGTTCAGGATCAATCATCAAACGCGGTTGGCGTAATGTCCGGGAAGCCGGCCCGCAGCGCCTGACGTTGACTGCCGTGCTGCTGCTGGCAGCGCTGCTGATCGCCCGGTTTAGCTGGTACATACCCGGCACAATCGAAGCAGAGCGTGCGCTGTTCGATTTCCGCCAATTCGTCCAGGCGAACCGCGACGCGGTAGAGCAGGACGACCGGGTCTTGATGATCGTCTATAATGACCAGACGCTGATCGCGGCGCGCAAACGTTCCCCGCTGGATCGCGGCATTCTGGCAAACGCGCTGCGCAATCTCGATTCCATGGGCGCAAGGGCGATCGGTATCGATATCCTGTTCGATCAGCCGCAGGATGAAGACGCGCTGCTGATTTCCACCTTGCGTGACATGCAGACCCCGGTGGCGATCGGTTATGCGGAAGAGGCCAGCAATGAAGGCAGTATTGTTTACGACCAGGAACAATATCTGAAGGAATTCATGGCGTCCCTGGATGGTTCGCGGGCGCAGCCGGCCAGCGTCCGCCTGGACAATGAATTCGGGGTGACCCGATCATGGCCTTCGATCGAGGAAGGGCTGCCCCCGGTACTGGGCCGTTCCATGCTGGAGGCGGCAGGCGAGGGGGGCCTGACCATGCCCGGCTATGTCGGATCGGTGCGATATCGCCTGCCGGTCGACGATACCCGGCCGGTATTCACCTCGCTGCCGATCGACCTGTTTGCCGATGCGGAAATGGCCGCCAATTTCGCGCAGCAGGTTGCGGGACGCTATGTCCTGATCGGCGGGGACATTGTCGATATCGACCGGGTGGCAACACCGCTGTCGGGCGCGATGGGCACCCCGGAACCACCCGGGCTGGAAGTGCATGCGGAAATGATCGCGCAGATGCTCGATGGCCAACGCCTGCCCGCGATTCTGCCGGTAACGCTGTGGGGGCTGGCCTTGCTGGTGGTGCTGATGGCGGTGCTGACCGGTCTGGTTGAATGGGGCAGATGGCGGATATACCTGCTGTTCGCCAGCCAATTCGCCGCGATGATGGCGGCACCCTTCGCGATGCAATTGGGCGGGGTCGATACATTCGGCGTACCGGCGATTGGCTGGCTGTTGGCGTGGATCGTCGCGTTCACTGCCGTTACCTCCGCCGCGCGGGCGGCCGGCGCAGTCCAGCGCAATTTCGCGCAAGGGGCGCTGGGCAAATATCTTCCGCGTGAAATGGCGCGGGAAATCATCGAGAAACCCGAACTGCTCGCTCTGCATGGGGAGAAGAAGTCGATCTATGTCCTGTTCAGCGATCTGGAGGGCTTCACCAAGATGAGCCATGCGATCGAACCGGAAATGGTCGCCAAATTGCTCAACCGATACCTCGAAATGCTCAGCCAGGTCGTGCTGGATCATGACGGGGTGATCGACAAATTCGTCGGCGATGCGGTGGTCGCATTCTGGGGCGCGCCGATCGCCAAGCCGGATGATGCCGAACGTGCTGCGCGTGCCGGCTATGCCATCTGGCAAGCGGGCGAGGCGTTTCGGGCCGAGGTGGCGGCGATGGACGCCAAGCTGCCCAAGGTTGGGAAGACCCGCGTCGGCCTGCATTACGGCGAAGCAGTGGTCGGCAATTTCGGCGGCGAGAACCGAATTCAATATACCGCGCTGGGGGACAGCATGAATACCGCCGCCCGGCTTGAAGCAGCCAACAAGGCGCTCGATTCCAGTGTCATGGCAAGCCGCGAATTCGCGGACCGTACCAGGCTCGACTGGTGGCGTCCGATGGGCCGGATCACGCTGCGCGGGCGTGCGCAGCCGGTCAACATCATGGAGCCGGCACCAGATTTTCCGGCAGAGGACCGCAAGATACTCACCCAGGCCATGATCCTGGCCGATTGCGGCGATGCACAGGCGCAGCGGCTGGTGGAACAACTGATTGCCAAACACCCGGATGACATGGCGCTGGTTAATCTGCTACACCGTCTGCAGAACATGAGCGGGGGGAACACATATGTCCTGGGTTAGAAATTTTTCAATTGCTACGGCACTGGCATGCGCATCAATGGCGCTGATCAGCCCGACTGCGGCCCTGGCTGATGTGGTGGTGGCATCGAGCGGGCCGTCTGCGGGGCAATTCCCGGTTGGCAAGAAACTCGCCGCGAGCGAGCAGATTACCCTGAAGGCGGGGGATTCGGTGACGGTGCTCGGCAGCGGCGGAACGCGCATCATCAGCGGTGCGGGCAAACACCGGGTTGGCGCGCGCGGCACAGCCAAACGTTCCACCTTCGCCACCCTGACCCGGCAGCGTGACGCAGCCCGGGTCCGCACCGGGGCCGTACGCGGCGATCTGGCCGGTGGGCCGATCACCCGCTCCAACATCTGGTATGTCGATGTAAGCCAGCCTGGCACCATGTGCATCGCCAATGGCTCGGCAGTGCAATTATGGCGTCCCGCAACTGAGGGCGGCCCCACCTATATGGTGGTCAATGCCGCGTCGAGCGACCCCATGTACCTCGCCTTTGCGGAAGGTTCGGCAACGACCGATTGGGATCTGACCCGGATGCCGGTGGAAGATGGCGCGAGCTTTACCATCACCGGACCGGGCGGCGGGCAGGGCGGCGAGCCGTCCACCAACGTCACCTTTGCTGTCCTTGACGCTCAGCCCGACAACCCCGAAGATCTTGCCGCAGCCCTGATCGAGAAAGGTTGTACCGGACAATTGGAGCTGCTTTCCTCTGCCCTGATGTAAGGCTTGGCAATATCGGGATCCCCTGTCTGCAGGGCGGAAGCATAATAGAGACGGCGCAAAAGCCGCAGGTCGCATGAAATTTCTGAAGCCCGGTTCGGGGCCGTGGTCCGGTTGCAGATGCAGCTGAGGATGGGGGAATAGGAATGCGAATTGCTGGCTACCGAAATTATATCGCTGCATCTGTGTTGGCAAAACCGCAATCAGGCGTCACTGTCCCCCGCAGGATCAAATCATGCCCATAGGGGAGGGCAATGACGTGACGGGATTCGCTGTGAAAGCGCGCAAGGCGGGATTTCTTCCGTCTTGGTCTTTGCCAATGCTGCTTCCGATGATGTTGGCGGTGTATCTGCTGGCGGACAATATCGGGCCAGCGGGCGCACAGGCGGCCAGCAATTCCGGGCGCTATGAAGGCGTGGCAACTTGCGCCGGATCGACCTGTCATGGCCGCGCCGAAGGCAATGGCGAAGTGGTCCGCCAGGATGAAATCGCCAGCTGGCAGGAACCGTCATCCTCCACCGGCGCGCACAGCCGGGCCTATGCCGCGCTCGCCAGCCCGCGCGGCAAGAAGATTGCGGGCAATCTCGGCCTTGGTCCGGCCACCTCTGCCCCCGCGTGCCTTGGTTGCCATGCCACCTATGTATCGCCTGCCAATCAAGGGCCGCGGTTCCTGACTTCGGACGGCGTCGGCTGCGAGACATGCCACGGCCCTGCTTCCGGCTGGATCGCCAGCCATTATGCGGCGCCGGCAACCCATGCGTCCAACGTGGCAAGCGGTCTGGTGCCACTTGAACGCCCGCAGGTAAGCGCAAAAATCTGTCTCGATTGCCATTTCGGCAGCAGCGAGACAGGTCAATTCGTGAGCCATTCGATGATGGCGGCCGGCCACCCCAGGGTGGCGTTCGAACTTGATCTGTTTACCGCGCTCCAGCAGCATTACGATGTCGATGCGGATTATGTCGCGCGCAAGGGTGCGCCAAACAGCGTGCGGATGTGGGCAGTTGGCCAGGCAGAGGCGGTGCGCCGCTCGACGGATCTGTTCGCCCAGGAAAAATTCGGGACGGTGGGCGTGTTCCCGGAATATTATTTCTACGATTGCCACAGTTGCCACCGCGCCATCCAGGACGGGCCGCAGGCGAACCGGACGTTTGAAACCAATCCGGGGCGCCCGATCCCTTTCGGCCTGGCGCCCTATAATGACGAAAATATCATCATGCTGTCCGCCGTATCTCGCGCGCTGGTGCCGGGCCGGGCCGCCGCTTTCGATGCGGCGAGCAAGGACTTCCACCGCGCGATGGGACAGGGGCGGGCGCAAGCCGCCGCAGCCGCACAGAAATTGCGCGGGGAAGCGGCGGCATTGTCAGGCGCACTGGCCCAGCGCAGCTATGGGGGGGATGATGCGTTTACCGTGGTATCGACGATCGCGGATACTGTTACCGCTCCGCGCTTTACCGATTACGCAGGTTCGGCGCAGGCAGTGATGGCGGTGGATACGCTGCTGAATGCGATGGTCCGCGAAGGCCGGATTACTGTGGGCGCTGCCGCTGGCATTCGCGCGAACATCAACCGTGCCTACGCTGCTGTGAGCACTCCGGAAAACTACCGTCCGGCCCAATTCCGTTCTTCGCTCGGCCAGGCGGCAAATGCGATTGGGGCATTGCGGTGATGCGTAGGCTGGGCGGAAATATCTGGTGCCTTGCCGGCGCACTGGCACTTGCGGCCTGCGGCGGAGGTGGAGGTCAATCTACTTCCCCCGTTGGAGGCGGTCCCGCGCCGACCCCGACCCCGCCGCCTGCGGGCCGCCTGTTCGCCGATCCCGCACAGGAATCCCTGTCCACCGCCGATGTGCAGCGCGTGCTGGCGCAGGCCATCGGCGAAGCAAATGCGCGCGGCCTGCCATCGACCATCGCGGTGACCGACCGGGTCGGCAATGTG
>JAGXGU010000176.1 GCA_024636575.1 Altererythrobacter sp. | reverse complement strand
GTTCGGAAGGCTGAACCAATTGCGTTTTGCTGGATGGGATCACCTTGCCCATTCCGCGAGTAATTTCTTCTACCTGGGCCAAACTGGCCCAGACTATCAGCAACGCCACGCCCAGCGCGGAAATTGCGATCAACTTGCGGTTGGCATCCCAACCGGAAATCCGCGCAATTATGCTCATGGAGTGACTTTTCCTGCTTTGCCTGACGCATCTGCGAAGGCTGGTGTTGCCGGTTTGCCTGAACCATCCTGCTGCCCATTGACCAGATCGCGATAGCCAGAGCTTGCCTGAACCGGGTCGGGGATCGACAGACGCCATTCCTTGGTTGTGTCAATCCGGCCGCCTACATCTGCCTCTGCGTGGCGGTCTGATGCAAGTTTGGTAACGGTCAGACCGGGCACGAAATCTTCTGCCGAGGCCGCGGCAAATTCCGAATCCAGATCATTGTTCAGCGCATTGCGGAGCCGGGCCATGTCGAGCGATGGAATGGCTTCCCGCCCTGCCCAGCGGCCCGTAAATGCGCCGGAATTACCCCATGTCCCCTTGAAGCGGTAGAAGATGTGGACGCCGATCTTGTCAATTTTTCCCAAATTGTAGGCCCAGCGCGGCACCACGTAATCCGCATGGTAATGCGTCGCCGTTCCCACGCTGGGTTCAATTGTTCCGGTCAAGGCGGCTTTTGCCACGGCCAGCGATTCCTTCCACTGGCGGGCCATTGGTGCGCGCAGCAGCGACCCGTCGCAGGTAAAGCTGAACTGGCACACGCGCTTGTTGGCGCCATCGTAGACTACCCCGCACACCGAAGACGGGTAGGCCGGGTGACGCATGCGGTTGAGTACGACCTGCGCAACGGCGCGCTTGCCCTGCGCCGGTTCATTTGCCGCTTCATAATAGATCGCCTGCGTCATGCACTTCAGCGCCGTGCCATAGCTGCCGTCCGTGCCGTCCAGCGCGGAAAAACCGGACAATCTCTGCAACTTGCCGCCGGACAGCGGGATCAGCGCATTTCGATCATGGGCGGAGGTGCCTTCCGTGACGATTTCGGCGGCCTCTCCCTCTGTGAGGCTGGCCAGGTTCTTCGCCTGCTGGATGCTGATCTGGACAGGTTGGGCATCATTCGCCTCCCCGGAAAACCACCAACTCGCCGCACCCACGCATATGAAGGCGAAGAATATCAAGCCGATAATGATCTTGATCGTGCGGGTCCTACGCGATCCGTCGCCGGATTCGGGCGAGAGCCGGTTGGTATCCAGCGGCATGTCGTTCATGACAAATTCCCGGATGTGGCCAGTATCTGATCCTTGGGTCCATCTGCCACGATCCGCCCGCCTTCAAGGACGATGATCCTGCTGCACAGAGCAAACAATGCGGGCCTGTGGGTGGCCACCAGCAATGTCTGGCTGGAAGACATCGACGCTTGCAGGCGGTCAACAAACAGCTTCTCTGTCTGGCTGTCCATCGCCCCGGTAGGCTCGTCGAGAAACAGCATCTGCGAAGGCGATACAAAGGCGCGGGCCAGTGCCAGGAATGATCGCTGTCCGCCCGAAAGTCTCCGGCCATGTTCGCCCACCATGCGGTCAAACCCGCCGGCATCGCGCGACAGGAAACGGTCTGCCCCGGTCATCTGTAATGCCCCGAGCAATTGCTCGTCTGCGGCTTCTGCGCTGCCAAGGGTGAGATTGTCTTTCACGGTTCCGGTAAACAGGCTTGCGTCCTGCCCAACAAAACGGAAAGCGTGGCGCAAATCCTGCGGGCGGAACTGGCGGCTGTCGATACCATTGACGAGCATCGAACCGCCGGTTGGTTGATAGAGCCCGCACAGCAAACGTCCCAAGGTGGATTTGCCCGAAGCAACGCGCCCGACCAATGCGATCCGCTCGCCCGGCTCGATTGTCAGATTCAGCCCCTGCAGCGATGGGGCCGTCGCTTCCGGATAGGAAAATTCCAGCCCGTCCAGTTTGATGGAAGCTGACCGGACGGTGGCCGGTATCGAGACACTGCCCTGGCGCCGCTCATCCTCGGCGTCGAACAATCCTTCGATACTGGACAGGGTCTCGCGCGCCTGACGTCCTCGGGTAAGCAGGAACGCAATCTGGCCGGCGGGGGCCAGCGAACGGGACGACAGCATCACAATGGCAATGATCGCGCCCATCGAAATCTGGCCCGCAACGAAGAGATAATAGCCGCCGATAACCAGCGATATGCTGGATATCTGCTGGAATGTCGCTGCAAGGCCTACAGCAGTCGAACTGATCTTGCGCAGACGGGCCTGCGAATTGCCGCCCACTTCGGCCAGACGGTACCAGCGGCCAACCATACTGCCTTCGCCGGTCAGGCTCTTGAGCGTTTCCATGCCTGCCAGCGATTCAACCAGCAGGGTCTGCTGCAATCCGTGATCGGCCTGCGCATCGCGCGATGCCTCGATCACTTTGCGTTGCAGGATGAAGCCGGCAATCGCCATCAACACCATCGCAGTCAGTGGAATCAGCGCCAGGAATCCGGCGATATAGGCAATCGCCGCGACAAATATGAACAGGAACACCACGTCCACCATCAGCACGATTGTGGTCGAGGCGAAGAAATCGCGCACCGATGCATATTCGGAAACACGCGCCGCCAATGCCCCGGTGTTGCCTTGCCGTGCGCTGAGCGGGGTCACCAGCAGCCTGCCGAAAATCTTCTGCGACAATTTGAGATCCAGCCGCTTACCCACTTGATCGATGACATTGGAACGGGCGTAGCGAAGGGCAAATTCCAGCGCGAAGGCGAGCAGCACGCCCACACCAAGCACCCACAGGGTTGCTTCCGCACGATTGGGGATCACCCGGTCGTACACATTCATGGAAAAGAGCGGGAGCGACAGGGCCAGCAAATTGATGATCAGAGAGGCGAGGATGACTGGACGGTAGGCCGCACGTTCCTTGTGCAGTTCGCTCCAGAACCAGTGGTTGCGGCCCTTGGCATACCATGGGGCTTCGTTTTCGCGCAGGGCATCGGGATCGCCGGTAACGGTCAGGAAGCCGCCGGAAAATTCCGCAGCAAGTTCCTCGAAAGGTTCCCAGACTGCTTCCCCCGCCCCGGGGCGCCAGACACGCACCTGCCCGTCCTTCACCTCGTGCAGAACCGCCACGCGATCTTGCGACAGGGCAACAATGGCCGGGTAATGATGTTCGGCGCGGGGCAGTTTGCGCGCTTCGACCGGCACGAAATTCATACCCGCCAGTTCGATCGCCGGCCCGGCCTGATGAAATGGCAAGTTTCCGTCCTGCCCGCGTGCCAGAGTGTACAATTGCGAGGCGGAGAACGGAATCCCATAGCGCGCCGCCAGTTCGCCAATGGCGCCTGCTACTGCATCACTCGATGCCTGATTGATCGCTTGGTATTCCACCGCCTTTCCAATCTGTTCTGCTGTTTGCCTATCGATCAATCGGGATAGACCCGGCGTTGCAATTCAGCCTGCACTTCAGGGCCATAGTTGAATTGTGCTCGTTCCAATTCACCTGCGCCAGCGCCTGGGGCGAGCTCCAGCGCCTGCAGGAAGCGATTGGTGGCTGCCAGCGTCTGATATTCGGCGAACATTTGCGAAAACCGCGCTGTTTCAAGGCGAACCTGCGTGTTGTAACGCGTATTTTGCGCATCCAGCACATCCAGTAGCGAACGCCGACCGACATTGAACTGGCTGCGATAGGACAGCAGCAGATCGTCGCTCACCCGGCTTTGGCGGTCGAGTGCCTTGGTGATGTTGTCCTGCGCATTGATCGCAATCCAGGCGCTGCGCACATCCTCTTCAGCTTCGCGGCTGACCTGGTGGAGCCGGTAGCGAGCCTGGCTCGAGCGGCGGACCATTTCCTGATATTTCGCACGATTGATCCCCCCGTCGAAAATATTCCAGCGCAAATAGACCCGCGCCTGAACATCGTTGGTTTCGCCATTGAAACCGTCAATATCGTCTCCAATACGGCCGACCACTTCGGCGCCGATGGTTGGATAGAGGTCACCATTGGCCGATTTTGCCAGCGCGTTGGCGGCATCAACATCCGCTTGTGCTTCCAAAATGCGCGGATTGCTGACCCGTGCCATCCCGACCGCGGCATCGATGTTGGCGGGCAACATGGCGTCCAAATCAGGCGGAAATTGCACCTGGTCGATATCCAGGCCGGTCAATCGGCGCAGGCTGACCTTGGCGTTGGCAAGATCCTGAAACGCCTCTTCCTGCCGCACGATCGCGGATTGCAGGCGTTCCTCGGCCTGCTGCCGGTCGGCGATGCTGATAGAACCCTGATCAACCCCTTCGCCCAGATCACTCACCAGTACCTGGTGAAATCCGACATTGTCCTGACTGGCAGCGACAATCCGTTGCTGCAGCATGACATCGAGATATTGCCGCGAGATTTGCAAGGCCACGAATTCCGAACGCTCCAGCACACGCAGCGAAGCCCCGTCTACCCGCGAAGCCTGGCGCAACAATTCGCCGCCACGTCGGCCGAAGTCGATGATTGTCCAGTCGGCACGGATGTTGGCTTCGAGTGGATAGAGTTCATTATTGGCAATGCCCAGATTCCTGCGCGTGGTATTTTCCAACCGGCGAACGCCAGCAGATGCCTCGACATCTACCCGCGGCGCGTACAGACCCTGGGCCTGTTTGCGTTCGAATTCGATCGCTTCCTTGTTGAATTGCGCCTGCAGAATTTCAGGATTGGAAGCCATGGCCACTTCAACCGCTTGGCGCAGCGAGATCGCTTGCCCATTATCCTGCGCCATGGCTGTTGCCGAACTACCTGCCAACAAGATGGCTACGAGATTAATGCTTTGCTTGAACATGATGTCCCCCAATCAATTCGCGACGATTTCAACGCGGCGGTTTTGCGGACTGCGCACACCGTCAGCCGTTTGTTCGCGCATTTGCGTTTCGCCGCGCGCATCAACTTTCATAATTGCCGAATCCACACCGCCGCTGGCCAGATAATTGGCAACCGCCCTGGCGCGGTTCATGGCCAATGTTTCGTTGTAGGAATCGCTGCCAGCCCGGTCAGTATGACCGATAACGGAGATATTCGTCCATTGGCACACGCCCTTGTTCTCACTGACGAATTTAACTGTATCCTCAGCGGATGCGGGCAATTCAAAGGAATCGAATTCGAAGAAGATCAGCCGCGAAACATTCTTTTCGCAAGCAGGATTTCTGGGCCGATCAATCACAACCGCAGTTTCTTGCGGCGGCGGCGGAACGCGCGTCATCATTTGGGATGCGAGCACGCATTTGCCGATGCTGACTTCATCTTTGGCCGACGATTTCAGGAAGCCCAACGCGATCCCGCATTGGGTCTTTGCCTCGTTGGCCCAGGTGTATCGATTGTCATTGGCCGATACGATCGAAGGATCAATGCTTGCTGCAAGCCCGGCGTCATAGCGGGACTGGATTTCCTGCCGCAGCTCGGAAACCCCCAAATCCATCAACGTTTGAACGTCTTCTTGCGCCAATATACCGGTAGACCAGAAGGCCGCAAGACCTGCAACGCAACCGGACAGTCGTTTAAGATTGGTCATAAATCCCCCAAGGTTTCCTTCTTGCGCCTTAAGCCGAAGCGGCGAGCGCGCTCATATCATCAGCGGTCATATCGACCATGGATTGCATCCCGAAAAACACCGGTGCATCGCCGATACCGACATCCAGAATTCCGGCATCGAAGAGACTTGCCGGCTGTGCTTCGCCCAGTGCAAAGTCCCCGGCAAAATGATCGACAATGGCATCGACTGCATGGCTATCGGCCATATCTGCGAAGGCTTCTTTCAGGGCGGGGACGTCAAGGCCCGAACCTGCTGCGCCTTCTGGGGTATTGATGGCCCCATCCTGGCCAAGTGCCAGCAATGCGTCCATCAAATGCACCCCTTCGACCGAAGGCGCTACGAATGCCGCAGCGCTTGCTCCGGCGCCAAAGGAAAACGCCGGACCGGCAGGGGCTGGCAGGTCAAGATCGGCATGATCGAACGCTAACGGCTTATGGAATTCGTCGAGGGAGACATTTTCAAAGTCTGCATGTCCGATCGACTTGCTTGAATTTGGCTCCTGGGCAGTATTGCTCGATTGGAAAAAGTCATCTCCGGCCATGGCCATCTGATCCGCCATTGCCATGGTCGAATGGCCCGATCCGGACACCAGATTTTCAGTGCCGAGGTCCAATTCCTTGGATGACTTGCCGGATGTCTCCTGATCCATTGCCATCAGCATTTCGGGCATCACCAGCGCCGCGATTGCCGCATTGACAGCGGCCACCTGGCTACCGCGCTGGTTCATTTCCGCGATGGCTCCGGTGGCAAAGCTGGCATCGGC
>JAGXGU010000175.1 GCA_024636575.1 Altererythrobacter sp. | reverse complement strand
TGAACGGACCGCGAATCAACGACTTGGCGGGCAAAGCCGCTACGCTGTAGCAATTCCGCACCGGAGCGATTGTCCACCATCGGATGTATCCGTGCCGCCGGCCGGTCACCATCGGCCGCAAACATCGCCTGCCGCAGAATCGGCAGACTGCCCGCGCCGACAAAACTGGCCAGCATCAGCCCACCGGGGGCCAGCACATTGCGAATATGGATCAGTGCGCCGGGCAAATCATTGACGGTATCGAGCGTGGAAAGGCTGGCAATCAGATCGCAGGGGCCGAAGGGCAGGGGCTGCTCTTCGTCAAGCGATAGCGGATCGGCGGAAATTATCTCCCGGTCCGGCGCGGCGAGTGCGGCGGCGAGGGCAGCGTGGCTGTCGCCGATCACCAGGCAGCGGGCGGGCTCGAGGCGCATGAAATCAATACGATCCACAATATCCTCGACCATGTCATCAAGGATGAAGCGGGCCGCCGCCGGGCTTCGCGACAATCGCTGCGCCCGGCGGCGTAGCGCTGCGCGGCGTGCCGGTGCGAAAATGCGGGGAGGGCTGCTGGGAGGCATCGCTGCGCTTTGCCGCGCTTGCCAGCCCAGCGCAAGCACGGCAGGACGGACGCCATGTCCCTGGGATCGATCATCGCGGCAAATCTTGCGGAAACCACTGCGCCGATCGTCGATCTGATTTTCCCGCCCCGCTGCCCGCTATGCGGCGGCAGTATCGCAGGCCAACAGGGGTTATGCGCGCCGTGCTGGTCGCAATTGCAAATCCCGGGCGAACCGAGTTGCGCGGCTTGCCAGCGGCCCTTCGGCGGTGGTTCGGTGGTGGCGGGCGCATTATGTGCCCCTTGCCTGGCCAGACCGCCCAGGCATGACGGGATTGCCGCCGCGACGCTGTACAATCCGGCATCGCGCAAACTGGTGCTGGCTTTCAAGCACGGCCGCCGGATCGCAATGGCCCCGATGCTGGCCCGGCTGATCGCCGCGCGTCTTCCTCGGTTGGAAGGCGATTGGTTGATCATACCGGTTCCGCTCCACCGCTGGAGGCTGTGGCACCGGGGATATAATCAGGCGGCGCTGCTGGCGGGGGAACTGGCGAAGTTGACGCAGGCCCGGTTGGTGATCGACGGGCTGGTCCGCAGCAAGGCCACACCTTCGCTGGGCGGGCTGGGCAAGAAAGCCAGGGCACGGGCACTGTCCGGGGCGATTACAGTCCCTGCAGGGCAGGTTGAACGGATTAAGGGAGCGAACATCATGCTGGTGGACGATGTGTTTACCAGCGGCGCGACGAGCGATGCATGCTTGACGGCCCTGAAGAAAGCTGGCGCGAACAAGGTTCTCATCGCCTGTTTTGCCCGGGTGATGGATGAAGCACTGGATTTGCGGCCGGAAAACATAACGCCCGGGTCCGATCCGGACCCGGGCGCCACGTGACGATTAATGCTGGATCCGCCTTGCGGTATGGTAATCATCCCCCCAGAAGATTACCCGGATCCAATCCCTCATCGTTTGGAGGCGCCAACGCGTGAGCGGGCTGCATCTCCATATTCCCCTGAACCTGGCGCTCTAGCGGCACCGCCATTCGGTGGGTGGCCCTTTCGAACCACGGTCGCTACATTCCATCAAGCCGATTAACATCAAAGTGCCTTGAGAATTTCATTTGGATTTTACGCTACGTCTGTTGTTATCCTGCAACATCCATATTTGACGCCACGACGCGGCGAACCGGCCACGGGAAGGACGATTTGTGACAATTGAGAGCTCCGGCAATTCTGATCGGGAAACGGGCAATGTATTCATGCCCAAGTTTGATTCCAATGGGTTATTGACCGTAGTTGTCGTGAATGCTGATACCAGGGCCGTCCTGATGGTTGCAATGATGGACCAATTGGCGATCGACAAGACCCGCGAAACCGGGTTGGCACATTTCCATTCAAGGTCCCGCGGGAAATTATGGATGAAGGGGGAGAGTTCGGGCAACACTCTCTCCGTGGTGAGGATTATGGTCGATTGCGACCAGGATTCGTTGGTTCTGGAATGCACCCCTGCCGGGCCCACCTGCCACACCGGCGCGCGTGAATGTTTTTACCGTGAACTCGTGGGCGGTGAACTAAAACGCAAATCTGATTGACCTTTACGTAAAGGTTAGATAGACCGTGGTCATGCCAAACGCAGTCCACGCCAAACCGCTTGAAACCGCCAAAGATCATTCCGGCCATGCCCGCCATGCTGGTGCGCATCTGGAACGGCCTGACATATTATCGCGCGAACAGTTCAGCATTTCGGATCTGACATCCGAATTCGACTGTACTGCCCGCGCGCTTCGTTTTTACGAGGATGAAGGCCTGGTTGCCCCGGCCCGTATTGGATTGACGCGGGTTTATTCCAAGCGTGATCGGGCGCGGCTGGCGTGGATCATGCGGGCCAAGAATGTTGGCTTCAGCCTGACCGAAATCCGCGAAATGATCGATCTGTATGATCTGGACGATGGCCGCGTGGAACAGCGCCGTGTCACCATCGACCGCTGCCGCCGCCATGTCGCGAAATTGAAGGCGCAGCGGGACGATATCGATTCATCGATCAGCGAATTGTCTGATTTCATCAAACAGATCGAACGCCTTGATGTGGATAGCACTGAAAGCTGATCCCTTACCCAAGCCCTCTCCATAAAGGACTTAACTATGCCAACCTATACCGCCCCGACGCGTGATACGCGCTTTGTTGTCAATGAAATGCTTGATCTGGCCAGCTACGGCAATTTGCCCGGCTTTGAACATGCATCGGCAGATATGATCGACACGGTCATCAACGAAGCCGGCAAATTCTGCGCCGAGGTTCTGCACCCGCTTAATCAGGTTGGCGACCGTGAAGGCTGCACCCGTCATGCCGATGGGAGCGTTACCACGCCTACCGGTTTCAAGAAGGCCTTTGGGCAGTATCGCGAATCGGGTTGGGGCACGATTGCGCAGCCCGAAGAATTCGGCGGGCAGGGCATGCCGCATGTCCTGGGCTTTGTGGTTGAGGAATTCATGGCTGCGTCCAATCAGGCCTTTGCCATGTATCCCGGCCTGACCGCGGGCGCAATTTCCGCGATTACTGCAAAGGGATCGGACGAACAGAAGGAAATGTACCTTCCCAAGATGATTTCCGGCGAATGGACCGGCACCATGAACCTGACCGAGCCGCATTGCGGCACCGATCTGGGCATGATCCGCACCAAGGCGGAACCGCAGGCGGATGGTTCCTATGCAATCACCGGAACAAAGATTTTCATCTCCGCTGGCGAGCATGACATGTCCGAGAATATCATCCACCTGGTGCTGGCCAAGACCCCCGGCGCGCCTGACAGTTCGAAGGGTATATCGCTGTTCATCGTTCCCAAATTCCTTGTCGATGCGGAAGGCAATCCCGGCGCGCGCAACGGGGTGATGTGCGGTTCCATCGAAGAAAAGATGGGCATCCACGGCAATTCCACCTGCCTGATGAATTATGACGGCGCCACGGGCTGGATGGTTGGCGAGGAAAACAAGGGCCTCGCCGCGATGTTCATCATGATGAATGCCGCCCGGCTCGGCGTGGGTATCCAGGGCCTCGCGCAGGCGGAAATTTCCTATCAGAATGCGGTGGCTTACGCGCTGGATCGCCGCCAGGGCCGCGCGCTGACTGGTCCGGCAGAACCGCAGGCACAGGCTGATCCGATCTTCGTCCACCCGGATGTTCGGCGGATGCTGATGGATGCCAAGGCATTCACCGAAGGGATGCGTGCACTGGCATTGTGGGGGGCGCTGCAGGTCGATCTGACCCACAAGGCGCAGACCGAGCAGGAGCGTGAAGAAGCCGACATGATCATCAGCCTGCTGACCCCGGTGATCAAGGGTTACGGCACTGACAAGGGTTATGACATCGCCAACAACATGCAGCAGGTCTATGGCGGTCACGGATATATTGCGGAGTGGGGCATGGAGCAATTCGTCCGCGATTCGCGCATCGCGATGATCTACGAAGGCACCAACGGGGTGCAGGCGATGGATCTGTGCGGCCGAAAACTGGCCCACAAGGGCGGCGCGGCAATCCAGGCGTTCTTCAAAACGGTGGACGAGGAAATTGCCTCGGCCAGGAATGACGAAACGCTGAGGCCAATTGCCGAAGCGCTGGACAAGGCGCTGACAGACCAGAAGGCCGCGACGATGTGGTTCATGCAGCACGCGATGCAGAACCCGAACGATCTAGGCGCCGGCGCGCACCATTACATGCACATCATGGGCATCGTATCGCTCGGCCTGATGTGGCTGCGGATGGCGAAAGTCGCCGCCGCCAAATTGGCTGCCGGCAGTGATGATGCGGCATTCTACGAAGCCAAGCTGACCACCGCCCGCTATTTCGCCGATCGGTTCATTCCGGATGCCGGTGCATTGCGCCGCAAGATCGAAAGTGGTGCTGCATCGATGATGGCGCTGAAGGAAGAAGATTTCGCCACTGCGGCCTGATCTTCACTTTGCACAAACAGAAAGGGCGCCCGCTTGCGTGGGCGCCCTTTTTTGTGCTTGAAATTCGCCGCCACTATTCCGTCGGCAGGAAATCCGGGACAGACAGGTAACGTTCTCCGGTATCATAATTGAACCCCAGAATACGGGTTCCGGGTGCCAAATCCGGCAGTTTCGCCGCAATCGCTGCCAATGTCGCACCGCTGGAAATCCCCACCAGCAGCCCCTCCTCGGATGCCGAGCGCCGGGCCATTTCCTTCGCCTTTTCAGCATCCACCTGAATGGAACCGTCGATTGCCTGTGTGTGCAGATTGCTCGGGATGAAACCCGCCCCGATGCCCTGGATCGGGTGAGGTCCGGGTTTGCCGCCTGCGATAACCGGTGACAGTTCAGGTTCGACAGCGAAGGCCTTCAATTGCGGCCAGTGGCGCTTCAGTTCCTCTGCGCAGCCAGTCAGGTGACCGCCCGTGCCGACACCGGTGATCATGACATCGATCGGATTATCTGCGAAATCATGCAGAATTTCCTGGGACGTGGTTGCGACATGTATGGCGACATTGGCGGGATTGTCGAATTGCTGGGGCATCCACGCGCCTTCGGTCTGTTCGACCAGTTCCTGCGCGCGCTCGATTGCGCCCTTCATTCCCTTGGCCTTGTCCGTCAGGTCGAATTTCGCGCCATAGGCCAGCATCAACCGCCGGCGTTCGACCGACATCGATTCGGGCATCACCAGCAACAGGGTGTAGCCCTTGACTGCAGCAACCATGGCCAGACCGACCCCGGTGTTGCCGGATGTCGGCTCGATAATCGTGCCGCCGGGCTTCAGATCGCCGGATTTTTCGGCTGCTTCGATCATCGATAGCGCAATACGGTCCTTGATCGACCCGCCGGGATTTGATCGTTCCGATTTAATCCACACCTCGTGGTCCGGAAACATCCGGGACAGGCGGATGTGCGGGGT